>SKNJ01000234.1 GCA_007120575.1 Thioalkalivibrio sp. | reverse complement strand
CCAGGCTGACGAAATCATTCTCCAGGTTGGCGGTGGCGATGCGCAGGGTGTCGCGGCCGGGCAGGGGTGGCGGAGGGGGGCGCTCGCCGCCCTGCCAGCGCGGCGGCTCGGTCGGATGCAGGCGATGGGCGCCAAAGGCATGCGCAAGGATCCCGGTCAGATCCTCGACGCGACTCCCGGCGCGGCGGGTGCCGCGGGCGTCGAGATAGGGGATCGGGTCGGGTTCAGCGCGGTAGCTGCCATCGTCCAGCACGAGCTGTCGGCCTGTGGCGTCGTCGACCGGAGGGCTGTCCGCGGTCTGCCCCGGGTGGATCAGCCGCCCCCCGGCGGACAGGGTCAGGCTCCCGTAGCGTCCGAGCTCGTGGTTGCCCGATACAGCAAGCGGCTGGGCGAAGCGCACGCGCACATCGCGCAGCGCGGACAGGCGCCGGGCGTCGTCGGGCAGGCGCAGTTTCACGGGGTCCGGCAGGCCGGCCTTGCCACAGTCATGCACTGCCTGGATGCGCGACAGCTGCGGACGCCCGCGGTGGCGCGAGAAGCGACCCGTGACCTGCAGGCGGTGGCCGGTCGGAACCGGGTCCAGCGCGGGGGCGTAGATGAACAGGCCGACCGGCGGTGTGGTGTCCTGTTGCAGGTAGAAGCCGCCCAGTGCGTTGGCGTCCATGAATACACCGGTGACCACGCCCTCGACGGTCGCCGGGCGTCCCTCGGGCAGGCTGCCGGCGCGCAATTCGGCCAGAGAATGCAGGGCACCGGTGGCGGGACAGTCGGCCCCGGCCGGGAGGCTTCCGGTGAGCAACAGCAGGGCCAGCACCAGCGGTGGCGTGGACCGGATACGGCGTAGCAGCCCCTTGCGGGGGCGGGGGTCGGGCGGGCCTTCCATGGCGCTCTCCCTCAGGCGTTTTCGATTTGCAGCAGCGGGCGCAGGCCCTCCGGATTCCGGGTAACATCCGCGACGGTGTAGCGATCCAGAACCGCGAGGAAAGTGTCCCGCGCTTCGTCCAGTATGCCACGCAGGTGGCAGGCGGGGACGATCGGGCACTGCGGGTGATCGCAGTCCACGATGTCGAGATTGGGCTCCATTGCCCGGACCACTTCACCGACCCCGATGGTGGCCGGCTCGCGCGCGAGCTCGATCCCGCCGCCCTTGCCGCGATGGGTGTGGATATACCCCTTCTGGCCCAGCTGATGGACGATCTTGACCAGATGGTTGCGCGGGATGTCGAAGCGTTCGGCGATCTCGGTGACAGTGACGCGCTGGCCCATCGGCTGGACCCCAAGGTACATCAGGACGCGCAGGGAGAAGTCGGTGTAACGGGTGAGTTGCATGGGAAGTCTGTGGTCTCGGAGGTTGAAGGATATGCTTGAGCGTATATGGCGGGGAACCTTAATGCTTCCCTTCGGATGCTACAAGACCGGGCGTTGGTTCGGCGTGAGGCGGCTACCCGACCCAAGCTACAGTAGTGTGGCGCCCGGCCGTTAATTGGGCTGGCTGGATATACGGATCACGAGGGGACAGGACAGGATGGAGACATCGGTAGGGCTGGGTCGTCTGTCACTGGCAGGGCGCTTTTCGCTCGCGTTGAGCGCGATCGTCGGAATGTTCTTCCTGATCGCCGCCGCCGCGGTGTTCTGGCACACGGCCACCCTGAAGGCGGGGATGGAGACCACCCTGGCCGAGGTGATGGCGGAGCATGATACGTCCCCGCAGCTGGAACGAGCGGTGGCGGGGGCGGTGGATCACCTGCTGGGGGTCGCCGCGTGGCAGGTCAATGCGATGATGCTGGGGGTCGCGATCGGCGTGGTGGTGGTCGTGTACGTCCTGTTCGTGTTCATGATCCGGCGGCGGCTGTCCGGGCTGGCGCAGCGTTTCGGGGCGGTTTCCGAAGGCGAGGGCGACCTGCGCCAGCGGATCGCGGCCCCGCGCAACGACGGGATCGACCGCCTGGCGCGGTTGTTCAACGCCTTTATCGAGCGCCTGCAGGGGATGGTCTCGGAGATGGTCGGGCATGCCCGCGAACTGGCGGAGTCGATCGCCACGCTGCACCGGGTTGCCGAGGAGACCAGCCAGGAGGTGCGCCAGCAGCAGGCGCGGATTGGCCAGGTCGCGACCGCGATGAACGAGATGACCGCGTCGGCCGAGGAAATGGCCCGCAACGCGCAGACCGCCTCCGAGGCCGCCGATCAGGCCGAGGACGAGACCCGCAGCGGGGCCGGGGTGGTCGACAGCACGGTGCGGACCATGCGCGATCTGGCCGGCGAGATCGGGACCGCGAACGAACAGGTGGCGCGGTTGCAGGTGGAGTCCGACCAGATCGGAACGGTGCTCGACGTGATCCGCGGGATCGCCGAGCAGACCAACCTGCTGGCTCTGAATGCGGCGATCGAGGCCGCGCGTGCGGGCGAACAGGGACGCGGGTTCGCGGTGGTTGCCGACGAGGTGCGCACCCTGGCGACCCGGACCCAGGAGTCCACCACCGAGATCCAGCAGATGATCGAGCGCCTGCAGTCGGGGGCCAAGTCGGCGGCACAGGCGATGGAACGCAGCCGCGAGCGCGGCGAGGCCGGGGTGAACGAGGCCGCCGGGGCCACCGATGCCCTGCAATCCATCCGCGCGTCCGTGGAGCGGATTCGCCACCTGAACAACGAGATCTCCGGTGCGGTGTCGCAGCAGGCAGAGGTAGCGCGCGAGGTGGACGGGACACTGACCGAGATCAGCCAGGGCGCGGAGCTCACTGCCGGCAACGCGGACGCGACCGCGCGCGAGACCGACAGTCTGGTCGCCAGGGTCGAGCAGTTGCAGGCTTTGACCACACAGTTCCGGGTCTGAACGGGTCCATGGCCCCCTGAGCCGGGTGCCCCGGCGGCCGGGCCGGGTTTTCCGTATACTGCGGCCCGCGTCGGGATCAGGGAGCCGCGCTGTTCATGACTGTCTGGGTCGCCATCCTGCTCGGAATCGTGCAGGGCATCTTCATGTTCCTTCCGGTGAGTTCAACCGCGCATCTGGTGCTGACCCAGCACTGGCTGCTGCGCGCCGGGCACGACCTGCCGCCTCCGGAAAGCCCGGAAATGATCCTGTTCGACCTGGTGGTGCATGTCGGCACCCTGGTCTCCATCGTGTTCGTGTTTCGCCACAGCCTGCGGCGGCTGAGCGCGGGGATCCTGCGCGAAAGTGTGCAATGGGCGGGGCGGGGCGGCCGCGCCGGGCGCGAGATGTTGTACCTGCGCCTGGGGCTGCTGTGCCTGCTGTCGGTGGCGGCGACGGCGGTGGTCGGGTTTAGCCTGAAGGCGGCCTTCGAGCAGGTGTTCGCGAACCCGACCCTGATTGCCGGGACCCTGACCCTGACCGGAATTCTGTTGTGGTGGACTGACCGCCTGCGGCATCAGCCGCGCGGGCTGCGCCAGTTGAACCCCGCGGTGGCGACCGTGATCGGTGTAGCCCAGGGCTTCGCGCTGGTGCCCGGTCTCAGCCGCAGTGGCATGACCATCGTATTCGGGCTGTTCACGGGGCTGAAGCGCCGCTGGGCAGCGGAGTACAGCTTCTTTCTGGCGATTCCGACCATCCTGGCCGCGACCGGCGTACAGGCCGTCGACGTGTTCAACGGCGCGGGCCTGGGCCAGCTCGACTGGCTGGCGCTGGCAGTCGGGTTCCTGGTCTCGGCGCTGGTCGGGATCGTGTCGCTGAAGATGGTGCTGTATTTCCTGTTTCGTGCCCGCCTGAAGGTCTTCTCGTTTTATGTCTGGGCGCTGGCGTTGCTGGTGCTGTTCGGGTTTGTGGACACCGGGGTGATGTACAGCCATTGACTGGGGGCCATGGCCGGCCGCGCCGGGCATCCGGCCATTATTCGGGCCCGCGCAGCACGGCCAGCGGGGCCTGGTCGAGGACCCGCCGGGTCCCCAGCCAGCCGGCGATCGCGATCCCCAGCGTGCCCCCGCCGATGCCATACACAAACACCAGCGGGTTGATCCGGTAGTCGAAGTCGAACACCTGCCAGGCGAGCAGGGCGCCGACCGCGGTGGCGATGATCGCGGCCAGCAGTCCGGCGAGCAGACCCAGGGTGCCGAATTCGGCCAGTAACGCGTTGCGGATGTCGGCCCTCCGGGCCCCCAGCGTGCGCAGCAGCGCGGCCTCGCGGCGGCGTACGTCGCGGGTGGCCTGGACCGCCGCGTACAGCACCGTGAGCCCGGCGATCAGCGTGAACAGGAACACGTATTCCACTGCCCGGGTCGCCTGGTCGATCACGTCGCGCACCTGTTTGAGGATCGCGCTGACATCGATCGCCGAGACCGCCGGGAACTCGCGCAGCCAGCGGTTCTGTTCGGCGCGCATCTCGTCCGGGACCCGCACGGCGGTGATATAGGTCCTCGGGTAGTCGCCCAGCAGCCAGGGGGGACCGATTACGAAGAAGTTGACCTGGAAGCTGTCCCATTGCACCTCGCGCACATTGGCGATCGGGGCGCCAACCTCGCGCCCGCCGACCCGGAAGGTCAGGTGGTCGCCCAGCGCCAGGTCGAAGCGTTCCATCAGCCCGGCCTCGACCGACCAGCCGGTCTCCGGCGCGATGCCGTCGCGGGCGGGATCGACCGGCGCGTCAAACGCCCAGTGGCCCGCGATCACCCGGTTGTGTGCCGGTGGCTCGGTGGCGTAGGACAGGTTGAATTCGCGGTCGACCAGACGTCGGTCGCGTTCGTCTTCGAAATCCGCGGGATTGACCGGCTCGTGGTCGATCGCGATCAGCCGGCCACGAATCATCGGATCGAGCTGCGGCCGCGGCAGGCCACTGGCCTCGATGCGGTCGGCGAATGCCTGCTGCTGGCCCGGCTGGATGTTGATGAAGAACTGGTTCGGGGCATCCTCGGGGATGCTCGCATCCCAGGCCGAGAGCAGGTCCACGCGCACGATCGCCAGGAGCAGGAGCGCCAGGATCCCGATGCTGAACGCAACCAGTTGCACCGCGCTGAGCCCGCCGCGCCGTGCGAGGTTGGCGAGTCCGAAACGCAGCGCCATGCCGCCCCGGTCGCGCAGCGGACGGACCGCCAGTACCAGCGCTGCCCCCAGCAGCCCCAGCACCAGCAGGGCACCGGCGGTGCCCAGCAGGACCCAGGCCGCCAGCGCGGGGTCGGCCGCCTGCCAGTACAGCAACGCCCCGAACGCCAGCAATGCCAGCAGTCCGGACAGCCACACCGAGGTGGGCGGCAGGCCGAGATCGCGGCGCAGGACCCGCAATGGCGAGACCTGACCAATGCGCAACAGTGCCGGCAGGGCAAAGCCGGTCGCGGTGATCAGGCCGACCCCGAGTCCGGCGACCACCGGCCGCGCGCCGGGTGGCGGGAGCTCGCCCTCCAGCCAGTCGCCGAGCAACCCGGCAAGCACGAATTGCGCGGCGAAGCCCAGCGCCAGCCCCAGCAGGCTGGCCAGCAATGCGACCAGCAGCACCCGTCCGAAATAGGTCAGCAGCACCCGCCGCGCACTGGCCCCCAGCGCGCGCATCACCGCCGCCGGGTCCGCGCGGCGCTGGGCGAAGTGGTGGGCGGCCACCGCGATCGCGGCCCCGGCCAGCAGCACCGCCATCAGCGAGGCCAGGCCGAGGAAGCGCTCGGCGCGCGCGACCGCGGTGCGCAGTTCGGGGTTGGCGTCTTCCAGGCCGAGCAGGCGCTGGCCGTCGCCCAGTTCGCCTTCCAGCCATGCGCGATAGCCGGCGACGGCGTCGGGGGCACCGCTGACAAAGAACTCGTAGCGCACCCGGCTGCCGGGGCCGATCAGGCCGGTGGCGTCGAGGTCGTCGTGGGCCAGCAGCAGGCGCGGGGCAAGGGTCAGCAGGCTGCTGCCACGATCCGGCTCCAGGGTGAGCTCGGCCGACACCTCGAGCGCGAGCTCGCCGATCTCCACCGTGTCGCCGATGCGCAGGTCGAGGGCCTCCAGCAGGGCCGGCTCCAGCCAGGCGGTGCCGGGCCGGGGCCCGTGCCGGCGCGGTTCGTCGTCGGCATCGGGGTGCGTGCGGATGCGCGCCTCGCCGATCAGCGGCCAGGCCGGGTCGACCGCGCGCAACGAGGTCAGGCGGGTGTCGTCATCGGGGGTGAACAGTACGCTGGGCATGGCCGCCGTGCGTACGGTTTCCAGTTCGCGGGCGGCGGCCTCGTTGCGCCAGTGCGCGGGGATCGGCTGATTCGAGACCACCGCGAGGTCGCCACCCAGCAGCTGGGTGGCCTGCTGCGCCATGCCCCGATCGACCCGATCGGTAAAAAATCCAACCGCCGCCACTGCGGCGACCGCGACCACCAGCGCCGCGGCCAGCACCCGCAGTTCCGCGCTGCGCCACTCGCGCCAGGTACCGCGCAGCCAGCCGCGCAGGCCGCTGCGGCCGGTCAGACCCCAGTGTCTGCTCATGCGAGGACGCCATCCTGGATATGGATGACCCGATCGCACTGCGTGGCGAGTTCGGCGTCGTGGGTGACCAGGATCAGCGCGGTGCGGCGGGCATCATGGGCCAGGCCGAACAGCAGTTCCATGATGCGGGTCCCGGTGTGCCCGTCCAGGTTGCCGGTGGGCTCGTCGGCAAACAGGATCGCCGGATCATCGACGATGGCGCGGGCGATCGCGACGCGTTGCTGTTCGCCCCCGGAGAGCTGGTGGGGGTAGTGGCGGGCACGCTCGGCGAGGCCGACCTGGTCGAGGGCCCGAAGGGCGCGCCGGGTCAGTTCGTTCTGCTCAAGGCGCGTATGCTCGGGGTTCAGTTCGAGCGGCAGCAGCACGTTCTCCTGTGCGGTCAGTGCCGGCAGCAACTGGAATGACTGGAATACGAAGCCGACCCGACCGGCGCGCAATGCGGCGCGGCCGTCCTCGTCCAGCGTGCCGATCGACTGGCCGAGCAGGCGAACTTCTCCCTGGCTCGGGGCGTCAAGACCGGCAAGGAGACCGAGCAGGGTGGATTTGCCCGACCCGGACGCCCCGAGCACGGCGACGCTCTCGCCGGCCTTTACCGCCAGCGAGATCCCGCGCAGGATCTCCAGGCGCCCGCTGGGTCCGTCGACGTGTTTTTGCAGGTCGCGAGCCTCCAGTACCGATTCCGAGGATGCATCCATGTTGCGTGTTCCGCTGTTTGTTTGGGTTGTGTGTGCGTTGCTATTGAGTCCGATTGCCGCCGCGAATTCCCCGGAAGGGGAGAATTCTCCATCGGACCCTCACCGCATCCTGGTGGTGGGCGACTCGCTGAGTGCGGCATACGGCATGGCGCAATCCGATGGCTGGGTGGATCTGCTGCGCACACGGCTGGCGCAACGCGCCACGCCGTGGGAGGTGGAGAATGCCTCGATCAGCGGCGAGACCACGGCCGGCGGGCGCGAGCGACTGCCGGAGCTGCTGGAGCGTCACGCGCCACGGGTCGTGATTCTCGGCCTGGGCGGCAACGACGGGCTGCGTGGCCTGGCACCGTCGGCGATGCGCGACAATCTGGCGGAGATGCTGGATGCGATTGATCGGGCCGGGGCGTGCGCGCTGCTGCTGGGCATTCGTATCCCGCCGAACTACGGGCCGGTCTATACCGAACGGTTCGAGGCGGTGTTCGCCGAACTGGCGGAGGCACGTGGTGTTGCGTTCGAGCCGTTCCTGCTGGAGGGCGTCGCGCTGGAGGACGGGATGATGCAGGGCGATGGCATCCATCCCTCCGCGGCGGCCCAGCCCCGCCTGGTGGACACGGTCTGGCCGCGGCTGGAGCCGATGATCGAGGCGGTCGAGAACCACCGGACGAAGCCCCCGCACGACGTTGACGACGCGGCGGTGCGGGGTCAGTCCGAGTCCTTGCGGCCGAGCGAGTAGCCGGCGTGCGCGCAGGCCGCGCGGATCTCCTGCATGACCTCGCGCAGTTCTGCCAGTACCGTGTCGGGCAACAGGCTGCGCAGGACCGGATGAACATCCTGGTCGATCTCGGAAAGGAGGGAGAGGGTGCGGATCCGGGCATGACGGCTTAGCGGATTGCCGTACTGATTGGTCTGGATCGCTGGGCTCGGACCGGTCTCCATCAGGGCGACACAGGGGCAGCCGCCCGGACCTTCGTCGAGGACCTCGACCAGTTCCACCATGCGGCCCTCGACCTCGCCCTGAACCCCGATCAGCGGGGCAAGGACATCGACGAGACGGCCGGCCTGTTCGCTGCTGAGTGCGCCCATGACAATACCTTACGGCGGACGGGGCCGGAGTGCCAGCCCCCGCACGGCGCGGTGGCCTGGGGAAAGAAATGGCGTCCCCGGCAGGAGTCGAACCTGCGACCTGCCCCTTAGGAGGGGGCTGCTCTATCCTGCTGAGCTACGGAGACGTCCTGCGGCGGCGAGTATAGCGCCTCGCGGT
>SKNJ01000114.1 GCA_007120575.1 Thioalkalivibrio sp. | reverse complement strand
GCGGGCAGGCCGGGGCTGTCTTGCCGCTGAGGATTGCACCGCAACTTGGGCAGAAGTACTGCGTAGGCACAGCGCCTCCCGGCACACCGTTTCGGCATTGAGTAATCGTGAGGCAGGCCGCCACGTATCGGCCTCATGGATCTTGGCGAGCGTCCATCAATCATCCCGGCCGGTCGACAGCCCCGGTAGGGCCGAAGGCACTCGCCCGAACTGCGCCTGTGCCGCTGGGCGCCGACGCAAGCCACAGCGAGTTCCGGGCAAGTCCACGATGATGACTGCGCCGCCGTGGCGCGACATCACCTCTCATCACCTGAGGGCCAGAGGGCCCTATCGGAATTGTGCACACGATGGGACGGTGACGCCACGGTCCACGCGAACCGTGCAGTCCGTTCGCGGTCGCGCTTCGTGAGCCCAGGCAAACCCGCGCCCGTGCACGATGCAGTGGAGCCCTGTCAGGGAGGCAGGTGGCCGTGAACGCACAGTTCGCTCAAGAGGCGAAGCCCGATACCCATGGCAAGAAGTGGTCCTGGCTTCAGCGCCGGCGTATCAAGAAGGCGCTTCTACGGGGCGACGCCACGGCGTCCGAAATCGGCGTCGAGCCGCTGATCGGCCTGCTCGGCGATGGTGACTGTGAAGTGCGGCGGAAAGCGGCCGTGGCGTTGGCTGAAATCGGCGACGACCGCGCGGTCGAGGCGCTGATCGACCTGCTGGGCGACCGCGAGGCGGCGGTGCGCCGGGCCGCTGTCGAAACACTTGGGAGGATCGGCGACGAGCGCGGCGTCGCGCCGCTGATCGACGCGCTCGGTAAGTCTGGGGACGGAGACGTGCGCCGCGCAGCGGCCCAGGCACTGGCGGAAATCGGGGCCCCGCAGGCAGTGGACAAGCTGATTGCTGTCCTACAAGATAAGGATTCACTTGTGCGCGAGGGTGCCGCAGAAGCGCTGGTAAGAATATGCAAATCCCATGTGCATCTGAAAGATCAAGTCTTAGCCGAACTCCAGCGCCTGGCAGGAGGAGACCTGACAGACGTGGCGGCAACAGGGACGGCGGAAATGGCAAAGCTCCTTATCGAAGCTGGTGCTGATGTTAATGCGAGAACCAGCCCAGGAGGCTATACGCCATTGATCATAGCTGCAGCGAGAGGAAAAGCAGCTGTCGTGCAAGTGCTCCTTGATGCCGGGGCTGACATCTATCTGCAGGGCGACGACGGTTTAACAGCAGAACGTAAAGCTTATGATAGCAGTGAGCAAACAGATCTGAACAAGCACTATGTGGCTACCTACAAATTGCTCGAAGGAGCACGGAAGAGGAGTCTCCAGGCCAGCCAGGTCGGTGCGGTCGATGGTCCGGCGAAGAGGCAGGAAAAGGAGGGATTGAGCTACGCGGACTTAGTGGGAACTTGGTGTACACAGACTGAAAGGGGAATACACAAATACGTATTTGGTGAAGATCATCTGCTGGCAGTAATAAGAACCGAAGATGATGGGGCAAGATACCCAGGTATTGAATACACAGAGAAGTATGTGGAAGGTGATAAATTACTACTGGTGCACACTGCTAGATATGGAGGTTGGATTGAAACTTGGGGACACTACACTGGGGATACCGTAGTGTTCATCTCGGAGCACAAAGAAGGGTTGAGCGGCAAAGAAGATGTCCAAGTCTATAACTGGAAGTTTTGGAGATGTGGGGAGGATGATTCAGGGAAGACGGTGAAGCCTGCGGCTCGTCGTGATGAGTCAGTCTCAGCAACACCCACCTCACCGTACGGCAGACAGATATCGAGCTTGGCTGAGACGCTTCGCAGCGAGCACGGGCCGTTGAGCGAGGCCGTGTTCCGCCCGAACAAGGACGCCCTGCTCGTGTTTACCGACGGGACCGTGCTCAGCACAGACGATGCCAGAGCCGGAGACCCGCTCTCGCTTCTTGATTTCGGATACAAGGGAACCGGCCCTTCGTCCTTCACAGCCTTTCTCAGGGCGTCAGGGTTCACCGGGATCTCGTACGAGGACATCAGCGAGATCAGTGATCCCCTCCGCCTTCGTCCCGACGGCTCAAGGATTTCGGGCACGTCTACCGACGTGGGGATTGTCTGGGAAGACGAGAGCCACACCCCAGAGGTCCGCAACGTATCGAGACTCGTCGACAACGGCGATGGCACGGTGACGGACACAAAGTCCGGGCTGATGTGGCAACGTGATGAGGACGGCACCGAGCGCGACTACGCCACGGCTGAGAAGTACTGCGAGCGGCTGGCTCTTGGAGGGCAAACCGACTGGCGGCTCCCGAGCAAGGAGGAGCTCGTCAAGCTGGCCGCAGTCGGTATCGAGGAGTTGGAGGCGGCGTTTCCCGATCTCGAGCGCGAGCGCTACTGGGCGGCCAGCCCCGGCAGCCAGCTGACCTGGGCGGACGCCCCGGAGCAGATTGCCTACACGGTCGACTTCGACCCCGACAGCGGCAACTACCGCCAGGCGATCACCTACTTCCGCACGTTCTCCTACTTCGTGCGGGCGGTACGCCTTTGACGCTCGCGCAGCCGGGGGAACACGCTCTCCTGCAGCGCGTTGCGCTCGGTCGGGAAGTCCTCGAACGTCGAGCTCACGAACACCCGGAAGATCGGGCCGGATCGCAGCACCTCAGCCCCCGGGTCGCGCGGGCCGATGAGGGCGCCTACGTCGCCACAGCTGTGCGGGGCCCACGGCGCGGGGCTGCACATCATCGACCTGCGACGGGGGGTGGGCGAGGCGGCGACCCGTGAGCAGCTGGCGATGCCGATCTGCCTGGCGGAGATCGAGCGCTGCCAGCGGCTGACGCCACGGCCGAACTTCATCGCGCTGCTCGGCGATCGGTTCGGCTGACAGCCTCTGCCGGTGAGCATCGCATCGCTGCCGACGAGTTCCGTGCGCAATCGGAGGCGGTCGAGGGCTCTGCGGATGCGTCGCTTCTTGCGGAGTGGTATCGGCTCGACGAGAACGCCGTTCCGCCGGCGTTCGTGCTACGCCCCCGCGGCGCCGACGACGCCGATCGGTGGACCGACATCGAGAACCGGCTGCGCCGCGTGCTGCGATCGGCGTTCGCGGACCTGGGGTTCGAGCCGTCCCGGCGCCGCCGGTACGAGGCCTCGGCCTGCGAGCTGGAGCTGCAGGCGGCTCTGGGCAGCGGGCGAGCACCGGGGGTCAGCTCTTCGCCTTCGTGCGCGAGATCCACGGCGCGCAGGCGGGCAACGTGACCGCGCCGTACGTCGACCTCGCCGACGCCGGCCAACGCGACCCGGACGCGGCGGCGGGGGTGGCCCGCCTGCGCCGACGGGTGCACGAAGCCCTGGTTCATGAGGTCCGCACCTACGAGGACGGCCTCGACGATGGCCGTGTCGACACCGTCTACCTGGATCGGCTGTGCCGTGACGTTCACCGCGAGCTCGAGTCGGTGATCACGGAGGAGCTTGCCGGCGTCGAGGAGGTCGACCCGCTCGACTGGGAGGTCGGCCAACACGCCGCGCTCAGCGCGGAGCTTGTCGGGCGGCATCGTCGGCCGCGAGGAGGCACTTGCGACGATCGGCGCGTATCTCAGCGCGCCCACGTCGTGGCCGCTGGTCGCCCTCAGTGAGGATGCCGCTTTCTCGGAGGACTTCCACGACCCGTTCGAGATCCTCACGGCTGCGAACACTGACGGCGAGGTGATCGAGTCCGGCGCGCCGTTCCCTGAACCGGTCATCAGGCGGCGTGCCTAGGAGCATGCCACGAAGCACGAGCCGAGTCGCTCCTGACCCACTCCCGAGACGGAGCCGGCACTTGTCGTCGAAAGCCTGATCGATCTCGAAGCCTAGGACCTGCTCGTAGAAGCGCACTGACGCTCCCAGGTCGGAGACACGCAGGGTGATGTGGTGCACTGCCTGGACGTCGAAGCCCGACACAAGCCATCCCAATTACTCGGAGGTCAGAAGCATGCCAGCCGTTCGGACCAACGTGCCCGCGCCTGGAGCCGCGGCGGGCGATCCAGCGATGGCTAACGCGCCCGGGATTGCCACCCCCGCGCGAAACCTCGCAGTGATTATGCACGAGTCGGCGCCAGTCCCGCACCGCGCATAGTCACACCGGTCCCTGAGCAGCAGAGCCTTCGCGGGACTCTGTCCGGGGCTGCCGTAGCGCAGGCTCTTCAGCGTTTTTCCCTTTGTCAATCGGCGAAGAGCTGCGAGAGCGCCAGCGCATCGCGCTCCTCTCGCGGCCGCAGGTTGCCGTAGCTTGAGCATGCGAATCGACCCGGCCGGCGTCACCGAGGCGCGCCTCCTCCTCGCGTACGACCTCCTCGAGGCAGTCAGCCACTACAGCCTGGGAACCAGATCAGGTGGCCGTCGTCATTCACGCCGATATGCGCGGATGAGTACTGCTCTTGCTGGTCGGCGAAGCCGTCCACCACCCACGAGGTGGTGACAGTTACGTCTGCGAAAGCCGACACCGCCGAACCCGCCAGTGGCCGCCAGCACGCTTTACAGCTCCTCGAGGACGCGATGGCGCCCACCGGACCGGCCACCTGGATCCGTTGAAGGCATCGCACCCCAGCCCACGGCCGCCCAGCGTCGATCAGGGCGTGGCGAGGACCCGTGGGCTCAGGGTCTGGCGGCCGGTTGTATCGCCCGGATCGTCTACGCCGTCTGTGCAGGTCGCCGACGCCGGCCGCCGAAGGGCACCAGCGGACACCGGGACTGCAGGAGCGGCCGTTCCGCGGGGTATCGGCAGGGTTGGGCGGGCGGCTCGTCACGCCGCCTGGTGGCCGACCGGTAGGAGGTAGAGAGGAGCGTGCTCGTCGGACAGCGCGAGCACCCGGGCCAACCGAGGTCGACGTGGCCCCCTGTCGATGCGCCTGCTGTCGGTGTCGAGATGTGGCCTGGTCAGTTCGAAGCCCCGGACGGCAACGGCCAACCACAGGCGCCATCGAGTGTCGGGGAGGTCGCGGTCGGACCCCGCCTCGCAGGCCGGTCCCGGCTGACCGACCGGCTTCTACCGACGCGCACGTGGCGCTCACCACGAGCAGCTCACGTCACGCCGTGAACACCTCCGCCCTAAGCCGCCTGTTCGCGTCAGCCCTTCGGGACGCAGCGGACGCAGTTCGAGGCGGTCGGGCGCAGCTCAAGCCGTTCGAACGGGATCGGCGACCCACAGCCCTCACAGGTCCCGGCGGTGCCGAGCTCGAGTCGGACCAGCGCCGCCTCGACCTGCTCGAGCCGGTCGCGGACCTGCTCCAAGCGCAGCTGTGAGACCTCCCGCTCGGTGGCGGCCGCTCCGACGTCGATCACGTCCGCGTGGTCGCAAGCGCTGAGGTCGAGGCTCGCGGTGACGCGCGGTAACTCGCGCTGCAGCCGAGCCTGCTCGGCCTCGAGCGTCGTCCGCAGCTGCCCCCGCTGCGGGTCCGTCAAGGTGGTGTTCCCCACGCCGGCTCCTGCCCCTGACCCCGACTCACCTGCAATCCACCGGCGGTGATCGGCTGCTTCGGGGTGATGCAGCTTGGGCGATCCTGCCCACCGAGACTGCGCAGGGTGCCAGACCCACACCGACCGCGCTCGTCTCGCGGCGCAACGGTGCTCGTGGCCGCCGACGCTGCCGGACCAGCCCCAGCGCGTTTCGCCCTGCAGGTCTGCGCACCGAGGCGGGGCTGCCCGGCAGGACGCCTCCGCGAGGCGACCTCCTCACGTGTCCGGTGGTCTGCTACCGCCGGTATCGCCATGTCGGCTGCGCCGGTTCGTGCCAGGATCGAGAATCGTTCCGAAGGGGCTCAGGTGGCCGGTGTGCGACCTCGCACGAGGTCTTGGAGTTCCGGTCGGTGGCCGGGGGCGACGCCGGAGTCTGTAATCAGCACCCTCTCCCGGGCCGTTCACCACGGCCACACCCACAGCAGCCAGGGTGTCTCCCGACGGGGTCATGTGTTCGCGCTTGATCGGCGAAGGGGCAACTGAGGCTCCGGAGAGACGAAGCCAGGGTCGGCAAACCGGGGGTCACGACCGTGCGGCGGGATCTTCTGCCCTGCCGGACGACGGCGGGAAGGGAGACTTTGGGAGGAGAGGCGCGCGTGCGGTCCGCGATGCGTTGAAAGCGCCCAGGGCCTCGGCCTCCTCCCCATCACACGAAGACGAAGTGGCTCCCGACGACCGGTATTCGGCCGGTCGCGCGAAGGGAGGGCACAGGTGAAGGTCATCCTGCGTCGGATGTCGTGCGGGTTGCGGGACCGGCTCCTCGGTGCCCTGCTGGCAGCGCTCGGCACCGGTGGAGTTTGGCTGTTCTGGCCGCGAGGCGACCCTGGTGACCTTTCCGGCTCGGACATCGTGGTCCTCATCGGTCCGCTCGTCATCCCGGTCACAATCCTGTACCTCCCTCCGATGCTGTTCGCGGTGGTCCTCACCTTCGTCGGGCTCGGGCAGGTCTTCGACGGGCTCGGCTCGTGGCTCGGGACCCTGCTAAGCCGGCTCGCGCTGAAGGTCCACATCCGGCTGCGGAACGTCGAGGGGATCTGGCGGGTCCTGTGCCGCAACGACCCGAAGACCCGGACGGTCGCGAAGAGAATGCTGGCCGAGATCGGGGCGCCGGCCGTCCCCCAGGCTCGTCCGTGTCCTCCGTAAGCCGGACCGCAAGCTCGGTTCCGGTACGTCGCTGCACAGCAAGGCACTGCGGATCCTCGACCTCATGAGCGATGAGGCGATCGAGCCGCTCACCTCCTTGCTCCGCGGTGACGCGGCGACCTACAGCCGTGTCGCGCGCGCCCTGCCGGCGCTGACGAGGTCGCAGACGTCTGCGGGAGTCGAGCCTCCAAAGACTCCCCCCGTACGGGCGCATGCGCAAGCTCGGCCGGCCACGCCACAGCCGATGGTCACGGCGACGCCACAGCGTTCGGTTGCAGCGTCGCGCGCGCTGCGCGAGTGGCCTCCGGGGCCGGATCAGGTGGCAGCCACCGCCGGCGAGAGGACGGATACTGTGCGCGTTGCTACGAGCTGTGGCCGTGCCGATCCTCGAGCAGCAGGTGGCCGTGGCGGATAGATCACAGGTGGTCGTCGGCGGGTTCGGTGCTGATCCGGGCCCAGGACTCCGACGTAGAGGACCGGCAGCAGCGGTAGATTGTCGCGTCGTGGGCATGGGCTACCGCTACCTGTTGTTCTTCGAACGAGGCGCGACCCTCGATGTACTCGAGCGCCTCGCCGAGATGGCCGTCCCTGGCAGCTACGACCCGACGACCCTCCTGCTGCCCCACCGCGCGCTCTCTCTGCCGTTCTCCGGCTGGCTGGAGACCACGTCGCCTCTCACCTGGGACGACCCGAGCCCGACCTGGGGCTGTCATGGCGGTGCTGAGCTTCGAACCCGACGAGGAGATCGAGAGCTTCCTGGCGCGGCTGAACTCCCAGCTGGGCGAGGACGCGAACGCCGACGACCAGCACAACGATTCCGGCCGCGCCAGCATCGGCTATGTCTACCTGACCGTCCACCGCGACATGGCGCTGTGGCCCTCGGACACGGACGATGATCTCGCGCTCTTCGAGTTCGGCACGACGGGGTCGCGCATGAGCACGCTGTTCTTCGCGTCGGAGTCGATCCGGCGGGCCTTCACCGGCCTCCTCGAGTCCTGCCGCGGGGTGTACGGGCTGTTCGACATGGAGAACCACGCGGAGCTGTTCTGGTTGCGTGGTTCCAAGCGGTCGGTGCAACTCCCCACCGCCGAGATGACGCTCCTCGAGATCGAGCGCCTGACAACGAGGTAGCCCCCCCTCCCGGTGAAATTCTCGAAGTGGCCAGCGTCGGGGCCGACCTCCGCGAGCACCTCGGCGGGGTGGGGCAATCCACCTGCGGTTCATGGCTTCCGCTGTGTTCGACAGAGCCACCCCTGCCGGACCGCTCCAGAGCCCGCGAAGACATCCCGTGGTGGCCGCGCCCTCGGGGCTCTCCGGCGCTACCCGGGGGC
This sequence comes from Thioalkalivibrio sp., assembly GCA_007120575.1. GTDB lineage: Bacteria > Pseudomonadota > Gammaproteobacteria > Ectothiorhodospirales > Ectothiorhodospiraceae > Thioalkalivibrio. Next base: position 16,745 of record SKNJ01000114.1, on the reverse strand, counting down.
ATGCGGGCGCAGGCACGGCGGCAGCGCGGCCGATCGATGCTGTCGCGCGTCTGCGTCCGCTCAGCGCGAGCGGCCGTGATTCGTCCGTGCACGGGTTCTCGATCGGGTGGCGCCTCTCGCCAGAGCGGCTTCGGCGTGCGCGAGGCCCGCTTGGGCGTCCTGACGACTCGGGTCCAATCGAAGGGCGTCCGTCCAGACGGACCGGGCGTTCTCACGCTGGCCCTGGTGCCAGCGGATCTTGCCGAGCAGGACGAGCGCGTCGACGTCCTCCGGGGCGAGGGCCAGGGTGACGGCGAGACGCTCCGCCGCCACTCCCCAGTGCCTGGCTCTTGCGGCCCGCACCGCCTCGTTGAAGTGGCGGTCGGCCAGTTCGCCGACCCGGCGTAGCGGACGCAGGTCGCCCCTGCAGCCGGGACAGCGATCGGGGGGGTTCCCCGCCAGATTGACGCTGCACAAGGGGCAGACCAGCCCTGTCGATGGGGCCATTGCTTCCTCCTGGTGGTTCCGTGACGAGGCCCAGTGCCTGGTGGATCTCGATCGTGGCCTGCCGTCGAGGGCCGACCGTGGTGTTGGTCGGTCCGATCAGTCGAGCTTGGTGCTGCGGACCTGTGAGGCCTGGCTTGGCATCGCCCGGTCGGGCATCATGATGTCCGGTTGCTTGCCGGTCCCGTCGTCCACGGGCAGCACGAGCATCTGTTCGACCCGTGCCCGCAGCGGGTTGACCCGGGTCGTGTAGAGCGTGACGAGCCGGCGCTGGGCAGTCGTCTCGTCATCGAGGTCGACAGCCTGCACCTCGACGGTGATTGCCTCGACCTCGCGTTCGATCTCGGCCACCTCGGCGTGGTGATGACCTCCGGTGCTGGCATCGCCCTGACGCGCCGCTTCGAGCAGGCCACGCACCTCCTGCAGGATCATGAAGACGAGGAGCGCCGGCGGTGGCAGCTGCTGCGGAGGTTCAATCAGGCTACGTGCCTGCGCGGTCAGGTCCCGCAGCTGCTCGTTGACGTATGCCCAGTCGGCGGCGTTCTCGGCCTCGTAGACCTTCTTGCCCGTCTGACGCAGCGTTGCCGCGGAACTGCGGAAACGCTTGGCCGTCTCTTGCTCCTTGGCCGCGACCTTGGTGATGAGCGCGTCCAGGTCGTCCAGTCCTGCCTCGAAGTCCTCCCACGGTGGCTGGAGCGCGGTCGTGCCACCGACGCCGACCGTGTCGATCAGGGTGCGTGCCTCGGCCAGGCAGTGGTGGGCGTGCGGCCGGTCCTGGCCCTCGTTGAGCAGGTCGATCGCCTCGGCGAACAGGGCGTCGATCTGTGGTCCTGCTCGCAGCAGGTCGCGCGGGTCGGCAACCATCTGCTTCTCCTGCCATCCGGCGAGCAGTTCCTGGTGCAGTCGGCGCAGCTCCGACCAGTCGGGCACGTCGGTGCCGTGGATCTCGATCGTGGCGGTACCGAGGGCGTCCGCGGCGGCGACCCTGGCCTCCGCGTCGATCGACCAGTCGTCGTTGAACACCAGGTCGACCTGCACCCCGGATCCGATGGGAAGGTCGCCGGGCAGGTCGTCGACCCGCACCTGGCCGGCGAAGTCGTGCCCTTCGTACAGGTCGACCGTGAGCCAGCCCTTCTGTGTGGCGGTCTCGACCGTCACCGTCCGGCGAGAGGGCAGCTTCGTGCCGGCGGGGGCGACGACGAAGTAGCCGCCGACGACGGCGAGGCTGACGTCGTGGGGCAGGATCGCCCCGGTCTCGGGCGCGATCGCTGGTGGCCCCTCCTCCCAGCGGTGCTCGACTCTGACCGGTTGCAGGTCGAGTTCACGGCCGTCGCTGAGGACCCGAACGGCGAAGGAGTTGGCCGTCTCCTCCGTGAGCGGCACGTCGTCGAACAGGAAGCGACCGACGGTATTCGTGGTCTCCTCCCGCCGGTACATGCCGTCGTCGGACGTGAGCACGACCGTCACACCGGCGGTCCGCGGCAGTTCGTCGCCGGCCCGGACCTCCCCGCTGACATCGACGACGTCGAGGCTGGTGACGTCCGGCGGCCGGTCGAGCATCAGGTAGGCGGTACGCGACGGTGCGGTCGTCGCCTTGAGCGACGAGCCGATGGCGACGCACAGGTCCGGGTCGATCACTTCGGGCCGTCGCCCGTACTTGGCTTCGAGTTGCCGGCACACCAGGGGCATCCGCGATGACCCGCCCACCATGATGATCTCGCTCATCTCGGCAGCGGAGACGCCGGCAATACCCAGTGCCCGGTCAGTCGAGGCCAGAGTCCGCTCGATCCCGTCGGCGATGAGCTTCTCGAAGTCGTCACGCGTCAAATCGAGACGGATGTTCATCAGTTCACCGGCGCGGTCGACGGCCGTGGTCTCGGTCACCGTCGTCTCCAGCCCTTCAGGGGGTGGGAGCGAGAGGTGCATCTTGGCCGCCTCGGCCGTGACCAGGAACCGGGAGAAGATCGCGGCGTCACGCGGGTCGTTCTCGATGTCCAGGGCGAGGTCGTAGTCACTCCGCAACCGGTCGATCATCCAGTTGGCGAGGGAGCGGTCGAAGTCGTAGCCGCCGAGGAACGTGTCGCCGTCGAACGAGCGCATCTCGAAGCCGACCTCGGGGTCCCAGGTGACGACCGAGACGTCGAACGTGCCGCCACCGAGGTCGTAGACCATGAACGTCTCGGGCCGCTCGAGGGTGCGGGTGCGGGTGTACATGAGCGCCGCGGCCACCGGTTCGAGCAAGGTGTCGACGACCTCGAGACCGGCAAGCTCACCTGCCCGCGCCGTCGCCTGCCGAGCGTTGACCTTGAAGAAGGCGGGTACGGTGATCACCGCCCGGTTGATCTCCGTCTGCAGCAGGTCGGACGCGACGTCGGCCAGATGGCGTAGCACATGGCTGGACGCCTCCTCGGGGGTGAGGGTTCCGTGTCCGGCCGGCACCCGTTCGGTGGTGCCCATGATCCGCTTGAAGAACATGGCTGGTGGTGGCTCTCCGGGGACACGGGCCTTCTGCTTGGCCTTCCGGCCGACGATCGCCGTCCCATCGGTGTCGATCCAGACGGCCGACGGGGTGGTGACCGCCTTCACGCGGTCTGTCAGGACTAGTCCGCCGCCGACCGGTACGAGCCTGCCCTCGGCGACGAGGGCGTCGCGGTTCGGGACGGCGGCGGAATCCGGTACGGCGATGCAACTGTTCGTGGTGCCGAGGTCGATACCGACGACGATGTCACTCATGGGACTCCCCTTGCGGTGTCGTTGCCTGCTGGTGGCGGTCAGAGCCTGCCTGGCCCTCAGTCGCCGGAACCGCCAGCACGACGCGTGCTCGCTGCAGCAGTTCCACGCCCAGGAGAACTCCGGGTGACGCGGTCTCGCGTACACATGGTGTGTCGATCCCTGCCGTAGGAACCGCCGCGATCACTTCCGTGAACGGCTCCATGGCATCGAGGTCGTACCACTGCCCGTCGAGGTCAGCGGCACCCATCACCACGGCCCCGGCCCGGCGGGTGACGAGGCCGAGCTGTGCTTCGATTGCGTCGAGCAGCCCGGCTTCGGCGTCGAAGCCCGCCGCCGCGAGTCGTGTGCGCTTGTGCTGCAGGAAGACCTGCATCTGGTGGAGGACGTTGACGACGTCCACGAGCAGCTTCGTGAATCGATCGTGCTCGGCGGCGACGCGCTCGGCGCATTCGGCCCGCACGCCGCGGCGTTCGGTCTCCGCGTCCCGCAGCAACTGCCACACCTCCGACTGCGGGTTGGCGGGCCGGCCTGGGCGGACCGGACGCTCGACCTCGGTGATCTGCACGGGGTTCACCGGTACTCCCTTCACCATGGGACCAGTGGCGGATGGACCCGTCGAGGTGGCGTCGGCACGAGCCGGCGCAGCCGTGCCGGGTCCACGCTGAGGGGCATGCGCACGTCGGGGACAGCGAGGGCGGCGAGGCGAGCTGCCGGCGTGGGGCCGTCGCGCTTCTCTCGTCGTGGCCGGTGGGTGCACAGCTCCGCGTACACCCGTCCCTCGAGGTCCTCGAGCATCGTCTCCGCGGCGTTGATGTCGGCCTCGCTCAGGGCGCGGCCGAACAGCGGGAACCGCTCGGGGGCGTTGCAGATCTTCGTCCGTCGGTTCTTGATGCGGGCCTTGACCGCGGCGCGCCCCCGGACGTCGACGCCGAGACCGAGCACCTGGAACGGCGTCTCGCGGTAGGGGTTGTGTCCCGCCCGCCAGGTCCAGGGACTCGCCATGCCGTTGCCTCCGCTCATATCCTGCTCACCGCCCTTTCTCGGCCCTCGTCTCCTTACCGTCCCGCTTGTCCTGCCACCTTGAACAGCTCGGAGAGCACGCCGGTGTCACCGGCCATGAGTTGCCGGTAGGCGAGCTGCTGCTTGACCGCCCCGAGCTGCTTGCGCAGTTGTGCCTGCATCTGCGTCGGCGAGGTGCCGATGAGAGCTTCGGCGCGAGCAATCGCCCTCCCGGCCTCGCTCATGTCCTGCTCGGACACCTCGTCCGGGCCGAGGAGCGCGTCGCTCAGGTGCAGCCAGACCATGACCTCGTCGCCGTTGCGCTCGGTCGCCTTCCGGAGGTGTTGCGCGGCCTTGCGGCAGTGGCGCCCCCGAGCTGACGGCCCGGTCGCCGAATGCCCCCCCAGCAGCTCGAGGAACCCGCAGAAGAAGTAGGCGTGGGCCTGCAGTTGCGGCAGATCGGCATAGAAGGGGGCGACGACCAGGTTCGGATCGAAACGCAGGGCACGCTCGAACGCAGCCACCGCGCCGTCAGCTGCCTTCTGCAGCTCGCGCCGCACTGTCGGCGATGGCGCAACCCTGAGCTTGTCGTTCACGTCGCGGACCCCCGTCAGACCGCGCCAGTACTGCAGGCGAGCGAGTTCGGCGCGCAGCGGGCCCGCACCGGCCGGGGCCTTGCCGCCGAGCGGTTCGGCGGCTTGGTCCGCGGTGGCGAGGTTCCGGCCGATCGCCGCCCAGTTTCCCGCCTGGGCGAGCTGTTCGTTCCAGACCCGGATCGTGTGCAGCAGCCACCTGATCAGTTCCGGATGATCGTCGTCGATGGCCAGCATCGTGCGGAGACGCTCGATCGTGTCCGCATACATGCCGGCCTGGACGGCCTTGTGCACGCCGTCGACGACGTCGGCGACGGAGCCGTGCCGCAGGGCGGCGACGACCTCTGCATCGAACGGGGCCTTCTTGAGCAGCCGGGCATGGACGCGGGCCCGTTCCGGTGCGGTCGATCGGTACGCCTCGATCAGAGCCGCGTGGACGCCCAGCAGCTCGCGGGGAAGCCTGGCGCGGACCGCGGCCACCATCTCGCGGTCGACCGGTTGGCCCCTCACCGTGTCGAGGTGCGCGGTAAGGCGGTTCCAGAAGGCGTCGTCGGTCACCACCTCGGCCCACTTTTCGAGGGCCTCGCGCCAGTAGCGCTCGGCGTCAGGGTCATCGGCCGCTTCGAGGTCGTATGCCCGGGCATGAAGCAGGACGGCCAGGTCGTGGTGCCGCCATGGGTCGGCACCTTGTGCGTTGCGCCAGAGGTACTCGGCCTCGGGCGTGTAGGGATGAAGATCGTCACCTGCCCGCAGGGCGGCGTATGCCTGCTCGGCGTTGCCGAGATCGTCGTAGAGGTCGTCACGGATCGCCTCAAGCTCCGAGCGGTAGAGGACGACCAGCCTCCGGTGCAGCAGCCCCGCGAACCTGGCGAGCATCTCCTCACGGCTCGGGGGGTCCGCCCGCATCGTTCCGGACGTGGGCGTGGACACGGAGGATCGGGGGTTCATGCCGGCACCTCACGGGCTCGCCGGGCGAACGTGGTCGCGAGTGCGGTGCCACTGTGGGCCTCCGACATCGCCGTGTAGGTGTCGCGGCAGCGTCGGCGGCGCAGCCCCTCCTGCGCGATGCGGACCGCCTCGTCGGTGTCGCCGCGCTCTCGCGCCAGGTCGACGAGGAGCGGGTAGACGGCAGCGATCATCTCCTGGTCGGACAGCACAGCGTTGAGTTCGCGTGCTGACTGCGCGAAGCCGGCGGCGCGGTCGACGTCGCCGCGTCGAAGTGCCGCCCTGCTCTGGGCGAGCAGGTCGTCGATCCGCTGCCAGGGCGTCTCACGGCGCGGCCGGCGCACGACCTTCTCGGCGGCAGCGGCCTCAAGGGCCTCGAGGAGGGCGGTCGCGTCGGGATAGCGGCTTCCCTTCGTGTCGAGTGCCGTCAGCACCACCTGCTCGAGTTCGGGATAGGAGCGCAGTTCAAGGTTGCGGCTCGACGGCGGCTCCGGTGGCGCCACCTTGTACTCGATCAGACGCCCGACATCGAGATCGTCGCTGAGCACATCTGGTGGGTATGGCAGCGCTCCGGTGAGCATCTCGTAGCAGACGAGGCCGATGCCGTACACGTCCGCGGCGGGTGTGCACTGCTGGAAGGCGAGCGCCTCGGGCGGCTGGTACACGACGGTTCCAGCGGCGGGAGCGGTGCGCAGCAGCGAGTCGGTGGCGACGGCGAGTCCGAAGTCGGCCAGCTTCACGCGACCTTCGCCCGTGACCAGCACGTTGGCGGGCTTGAGGTCGCGGTGCAGGTGGCCGAGGTCGTGTAGGTACGCGGTCGCCCGCGCGATCGCGCGGGCGTAGTCGAGGGCCAGCGGCACGGGTAGCGGGCGGCCTCCGATACGGCCGGCGAGGTCGCCGCCTCCCACGTACTCCATCGTGACGTACGCCCGCCCGGGCGGGTCGACCGTGACGCCGGCGTCGAAGCAGAACACGAAGAGGTCGCGCAGCACGGGGTCGGGGCATCTGTCGAGCACGGCGATGAGCTCGAGTGCGTCGTGCAGCAGTTCCTCGGCTGTCAGGGCGGTCTTCTCCGGCGAGAACTGCTTCAGCGCGACTTCGCGCAGGGTCACCCCGAGCACGCGGTGCTCGGCCCGGTGGACGACGCCGAACCCGCCAGCGCCGAGCCGCTCACGCAGCCGGTAGCGGTGGTCGATCAGTTCAACGGTCACGGTCGCCACCTCCTCAGGCATCGTGAGGACGGACCACGAGGGCCCCGTCCTCCATCTCGACGTGCACCCGGCGGATCTCGCCTCCTCCGGTCCGGACGGAATCGACCAGGCGGAGCATCGTCGGCACGATCTCGCTTGCGGCGCGGCGCACGCCGCGTGCTGCTTCGTCGCGACGCCAGCGCAACGCCTCGCCGACGACGAGTTCCGGCACGTCGGGCGCCCAGGTCAGGTCGATCCCCAGATCGCGCTGCGCCTTCGCTGCCTCGCGGGCCAGGACCCCCTCGGCGATGCGGAGCAGGTCGGCTTCGGTGAAGGAACTGAACAGCACCGTCTCGTCGACCCGGTTCAGGAACTCCGGACGGAAGAACTGCCCCAGGATCGCCTTCAGGCGGGCACGGAACTCCTCGCGTTCCTCGACGTCGTCCGGCGCCCGCATCCCGGCCAGCTCCTTCGCGGCCAGGTTCGAGGTCAGCACGATCGTCGACTCGCGGGCGTCGCGGACGGGGCCTGCAGGATCGTCGATGCGGCCCTCGTCCAGCAGGCGGAGCAGCGCGTCGAAGACCTTCTCGTCGGCCTTCTCGACCTCGTCGAAGAGCACGACGCGGCGCGGGTTCTCGCGCAGACCGTTCGTCAGCTTCCCCTCGCCGAACCCGACGTAGCCAGGCGGGGCACCGACGAAGTTGTTGATCGACTCCTTCGAGTTGAACTGACCCATCTCGAACATGAGCACGGCGTCGTCGCTGCCGTACAGCACCCGCGCGAGCACCCGCGCCGTCATCGTCTTTCCGGTGCCGCTCGGACCGCAGAAGAGGAACACGCCGACGGGGCGGTCGTCGCGCAGGTAGCCGAGCCGGAGCCCGCGCTTGATGCTCTCGAGGTAGGGAACGATCTGCTCGATGGCGGCATCCTGCCCGACGACCCGATCGGACAACTCCTGCACGGCCTCTTCGAAGGCCAGGTCGCCCGGTTCGACGGCCGTGGGCTCGGTCTCGGCCTCCCGGTAGTAGGTGGCGGCGAAGTGCAGCAGGGCATGCAGGTCGATGCCGGCATCTCGCAGGAACGAGGCCGCGACCCCGCCTGGCGCATCGAGCAGGGCCCGCAGCAGGTCAGTCTCGCTCGCGGCGGTGCGGCGGTCGGCCGCGGCCCCTGCGACCGCACGCTCGAGCGCCATGGCCAGGCTCATCTCAATGCAGTCACGACGAAGCTCGAGCTCAGCCGTGCCCTGGCGTGGTCCGGCGCCGAGGACGGCGAACAGGCGCTCACGCACCCGCCTCAGGTCGTGCTGCAGGTACTGGAGAGCCTTCTCGAGAAGGCCACCCGGACTGACGGCGAGGCCGTACAGGAGCAGCGGTGACGTGAGGCGGGGCGCGCTGAGTCCCGCGGCCTCACGGCTCGTGGCCATAAGCACCCTGCAGGCAGCCGGTGTGAACACCTCGAGGTCGAGCTCGCCCTCCGCGGTGAACACCGCAGGCGGCTCGAGGTCGGGCTCGAGGAGCTCGGCCGCCCACTGAACGGTGTCGATGTGCCCGTACCGGGCGAGCAGCTCGGCGATGCGCTGTTCGAGCCGGCCGAGCGTGCGACCGAGGAGGCGGCGCTCGTCGATGGTCACGCTGGCGGCCACGTCCTCCTGCAGGTCGCGGAAGAGCTTGATCGTGGCTGGTGCCGACGACCGGGGGTCCAGTCCGGTGACCACGCTGCCGCAGGGTGGGTCCTGTACCTGCCGGATCGCCTCACCGATCAGCTCCGGCGGAATCCGTCGCTGGCTGAGGAAGCTCGAGGCCACCCCCTGGGGGATCCGGGTCAGCGCGATCAGCAGATGTGACGGCTCGACGCTTGCCGCCTCGAGCTCGACGGCGGCGGCGACGGCAGCGGTCAGGTCGTCGGTGAGCCGCAGGAGCTCGGGGTCGAAGTGCCGCCGGTTGATGCCAAGGATCTCGTCCACGTCTCACGCCTCCTGCAGCAGCTCGTCCACACGAGTCAGGCCGTCCTGCATCTCCTGGCCCAAGGCTCCGTCCACGAGGCGTCTCAGCACCAGGTGCGCCCCGACGAGCTGCGCCCACGCGGGGAGCAGGCTCGGATCCGCCGACTCGACCAGTGCGACGAACAGTTCGGGGTCGGTGCGGGCGGCAGCCGCGACCATCGGCCAGGGGTCGAGCGGAGCGTGATCGAGCCAGGCAGATCCGTGGGCGTCGAACACCTCTCGGGCGACGTCAACCAGGCCACGGTCATCCTCCCGGACCGCGGCGAGCAGCATCCTGGCTTCGAGGCTCAGCGCGACCAGGCTGGGCTCCCCCTCCGAAACACGGGCGACGACGTCGGCGTCGCTGTCCACGCCGAACGCCTCCCGGATGCGCGTCAGGTGGCCCGAAACCGTGGCCGGCTTGATGCCGAGCCGGTCGGCGATCGCCTGGCGGTCAGCTCCGTCGACCAGGAGGCGCAGCACATGCTGCTGCCGCTCCGTGAGGTCGGGCAACGGGGCGACGGATGGCGGAGGTTCCGCGACCAGGAGCAGCTCGCTCTCCGCAGCATTGTGGCGGCCCTCGCGCAGGTGGATCATCGCGCGCCAGAACGCCAACTGGGCAGCGTCGACACCCTCATCGACGGCGGCGTCGAGGTGGCGCAGGACCGCCGGCGTTCCACTCCCCCCGAGAACCTCCGTTGCGAGCTGCCCGATGCGGAAGGCCGGGAGGGGGTCGAGGTCGTGGGCTTCCGCGAACAGGTCGTGGGCGGCATCGAGGTCATCGACCGTCAGTCGGCGGTGCGCCTGCGCGGCGAGCACGTCGGCCAGTCTGCCGCGAGCGTGCTGCGATCCCTCGGCCACGGCGAATCGCCAGCGGGAGACCGCCTCGTCATCGGCGCCGTCGCGCTTCGCGAGGTCGCCGAGCGCGCAGTAGACGTCGCCACGGTCGAGGCGCCGTCCACCGACGGGCAACAGGCCGATGGTCTCGACGCAGACCGCCTCGTCGTCGTGGGTGGCCGCGCGCCGGTTCACAGAGACGCGGCGGTGCAGCCACGCCAGGAGCCGGCGGCCCGCCTCGGCAGCGTGGCGCTCGGGCAGGGCTCCCGGGGGCAGGCGGCGTAAGGCGTCCCGGAACGTGTTCATCGCCTCGAGCGCCGGACCGGCTGCCCTCGGATCCGGGCGTCCGTCCGGCAGCATCGGGACGAGCAGGGCACACCACTGCTCGCAGCCCTTGACCAGGTCGCCTCGTTGCACGTAGAGCCGCAGGACCGCCAGCACGAACGAACGGTCGCCGGTGACAGCGGCGTGCCGGTGCCAGCTGGTGAGCAGCTCCAGTCCGGCGTCGGGCAGCTCGGTGGCAACGAGCAGGATTGTCGCACGGAGCAGGTCGTCGACACGCCGCACGTGCTCCCTCCTCGCATCGGCGAGGAAGCGGTGGCAGGCTGCGAAGCGCAGGTTGCTGGCGGCGGCGGGCCGGCCGGCCGCGCTCTCGGCATCCGCCTCCCCGAGTGCCTTCCTCAGGGTTTCCACGCGATCAGGTTGCGGAGGGGGCGGAGGCGCGACGGGCCCCTTTCTCCTCTTCTTCGTCTCCCTCGTCGGCTGCGTCGGCTTCCGTGCCCGATCTCTCTCCCTCTGCTTCTTCGTCTTCGTCTTCGCCTGTTCCGGCATCGTCCTGCTCGTCCGATCCCGGATGGGCCACAGGCCGACCGGCGTCAGGGTGGCAGCGGCGAGGGTGAATCCTGTCAGGAAGAGCAACACCCCCGAAGGGGTGACGAGCAGCGCCACCACCGCCACCGACCCGACAACCACGTACGCGGACGATGCTCTGGCGATGACCTCGACCCACCACGGTCGGTCGGGACGGACCCGAACCCGTGCGCCGAAGTACACGGCGGCGGCGAGACCCAGCGCTGGTGCTGCCCAGAAGGCATCTTGGTACCAACCGCCGAGCAGCGCTGCACGGCCGGGGTCGGCGATGGCGCCGAATCTCACGTCGCCCACGATCCGCGCGACGTCGCCACGAGTGAGTGCCAGCCAGACCGTGCTGGCTCCGAGCCATACCAAGGCCGTGGTCAACAGCGTGGCCACGGCAGATATGCGCAGGATCCGGCGGGACCCGGCAGTGAGCTTGGTCTTCGTGGCCCCCATGGGTACGCGCCCGGCGGTCGTTCGCGATGAGGGGGACTGCTCCTCCAGGAGGATCTGGATCGGGCTCGGGTCCTCACCCAGGCCGATCGCCATGGCGAACCTCCGACCGCGGAGGTGAGCGGTCAGTGCTAGCAGACACGGGAGGGCAAAGAGGAAACCCAGGGCGTAGGTCGCCTGTGCGAGGTCCCCTAGCTGCGCGGCGAGGCTGTTAAGCGCGACCTCGGCGCTCGCTGCGGGGTTGGACGTGAGCAGGCCCCCGAAGGTGAGGCCGACCCAGGGGAAGACCGGCGACTGCGGACCCAAGAGGAACACGGCGACGACGATCAGTCCGACGACCGCAACACCGCCGGCAGGACGGCGCGCTGCGACCCACCCGCTGAGAAGGGCCCCCAGGAGGTACACCCATACCCAGGGCGAGGTGGCGCAGGCTGTCGCGAGCTCGACGAAGCCGTCCACCCTGTGCGCCAACCACGAGGTCGATCTGCCTTGGACAGCAGCAGCAAGGGAAAGCGACAGGACCGACGCCCCTCCAACCATCTCAACCGACCTCCTTCCCGGCGCCGGTCGGGGCGCAGGTGGCGTCACCCGGAGGCAGTTCTGGGTCGACGAGACGCAGGCGATCCGTGAGACGTGCGACGTCGACGCCCAGCGTCGCAACCAGTGCGCGGGCGGACGCCTCACGGTCTCGGAGCAGCGCGCAGAGCACTGCGGCATCGCTCACGAGTGGTGCTTCGTCGACGCGGGCACGCCGCAGCGCCCTGTCGAGCGCGGTACGAACGCGAGGCGAGACGTCCTGCTCGGTCAGCGGCTCAGCGGGAGCCGGGGCCGTCGGTCCGAACAGGCGGGAAACTGCGGCCTCGCCGGCATCATGCTGTTCGAGCAGGGCGCTGCGCAGGCGCGTGCTACCGGCGCACCCGAACCCGGCGAGCAGCGCCCCCGTGCCGATCACCCCCCCGCGATCTTGTACGAGCTTCCGGGCGTGGTACAGCGCCGCCTCCGCGACCGGGTCGAGGTGTGCGGACAGCAGGCGACCGTCAGCGCCGAACAGCGACACGGGGACGTTCTCGGTCAACGGGACCCGCACCGTGCCGGTGCCGAGCCGCTCCAACGGCACGCCTGCGGTGGCGAGGAGGCGGCCGGCGCCCCCGCCGCCGATGTCGGCGAAGGCCCGGCACAGGTCGTCGATCGTCCGCGGGTCGTGACCCGAAGCTCGCAGGGACCCGAGGGCGGCGGTAACGGTTCGCGACACGCGCAGATCGGCGTTCGATGCGGCAGGTGTTGCCTCGAGGATCTCCTGGGCGTGGCGCCGCAAGCCGTCGGGCTCGACGCTGTGCTGCTCGCACAGCCGGCGCAGCGGCGTGTCTACGGCCAGCAGGCCGACAAGGAGATCGAGCGAGGTCAGGCCTCCCCGTGACGCAGCAGCAGCAGCGACTCGCTCGAGCAGTGCCGCGGTCTCCGCGGCGAGACGTGGCCGGCGCTCGACGGGGCTCTCCACCGATACCGTAGCCGCGTGTTCGGGGGTGGCAGGCGGTCCAGGCGCGTGGGCGGCCGCCTCCCCGCTGGCGGCGGAGCTCGGGGCAGCCGTCCGGCTGTCGCCCGCGGGCGCTCGCCGGGTCGCGTCCGGCGGGACGATTGCGCCACCTTCAGGGCGGATCTGCACCGTGGGGTCACCGAAGAACACGAACGCCGCCCAGGCCGCGTCGGTGCCCGTACTGACGAGCCGCCGGGCATCCCGGACCGCCTCTCCCGCCGGTGCACCCTCGGTGAGGAGGGCGTAGAACCGCTCGGCGAACCTGCGCGCAACTTGCTCGGACACCCGGTACTGCGTTCCGACGGCGACCTGGGAACCGGTGGTCATGAACGCTGCGCAGAGGTTGGACAGGCGAGCAGCCGACGCGCATGCGTTCAGGAACACGACCGGTGGGGCGCCCGAACTGCAGACCGAGCGGATCGTGCGGACGTCGAGTGGCTGGCCCGCGAGGACCAGCGCGGCCTCCCCTGATCGCTCGCGGACGGCGGCATGCCCCGAGTAATGGAAGAGTTCGTAGCCGCCGTCGGCGAGCTCGGCCAGCACCCGGACGAGGTCTGCCGCGGACCCCGCGAGCGTCGTGCAGGACACGCCGTGCGACTCGAGCCAACGCGCCAGGTGTCGTGCCTCCTCAGCGGCTTCGGGTAGGTCGCCCGTGGGGTCGGCCACGAGGAGCGCCCGGCGGACGGCCCCCCAGGGCCGTCCGGCCGCGAAGCGCGTGCCCACGACGTACTGGCGGCCCACCTCGCGAGTGAGGCCGAGGAAGTCCTCGCCGTCGTGCAGCAGTTCCCAAGGCACCAGCGACTCGTTGGTGCACACCAGCAGGGGCTCGCGGCTCGCGGCCAGAAGGTCGGCGAGGTCCGCGATGTACCGCTCGAACCGCGGGAACAGTGTTCGGAACAGCAGGGTGCCGGGGACGCGCAACTCCGCCAGGTGATCGGCCGTTCCGCTCGGTCCGGGAACCAGCGAGCTCTCGACGATGGCGCCCATCCGGGAGCACAGCGCCTCGACGACCGCATCCGTGATCTCGACGGAGAAGTCCTGCTGGAGAGGGGCGATGCTGTCCTCGGGCCTAACTCTCCACTCGTAGACGAACCGCGACGGCACCGCGGCGCCCTGCTCGATACGGCGGACGTGCAGCACGACCATCGTCCGGGATCTGGGGTGCTCCGCCCCACCCCCGGCATGCACCTCGGAAAGGGCCGACACGGTCACTCCGATCCCGCCAGATCCGGGACGAGTTGCGTCGCATCCTCGATGGCGCCAGCCATCGAGATAGAGCCGCCCTCGGATGTGATGGTGACGATGCTGCCGGCAACGGCCTCCCCGCCCAGCACGAGCTTCGCGAGCGGCCGTTCCACCAGCTTCTCGAACGTGCTCCTCATCTCCCGAACTCCGAGCTCGGGACTGTGTCCATGCTCGAGCAGTGCCTCGATCGCCTCCGGGGTGCAGCGAACCTGGATCGCCTGATCCCGCATCCGCTGGTCGAGTGATGCCACGAGCTGCTCGACGATCTGCCTCAGAGTCGCACGGTCGAGCGGGAAGAAGACGATGATGTCCTTGAGGCGACTACGGAGCTCCGGTGCGAGCCGTTGGCTGACCGCGCCCTCCACCTGTTGCTCGTAGCCGGGCCACGCTCCTACCGCGGTCTGCCATTCGTCCGAGCCCGGTTCCTCTCGTGGCCAGAAGCCCGGGCGGGCCTTGACCTTGGCAACGTCGCTGCCAAGATTGGACGTGAAGACCACGACAGCGTCGCGGAAGCTGACGACGCGCCCGTGGTTGTCGACCAGCCGGCCTTCGTCGAGCACCGGCAGGAGCACCTGGACGATCGACGGGTGGGCCTTCTCGATCTCGTCGAAGAGGACGACCGAGCTGGGGTGCGTCCTCACCTGCCTAGTCAGATTCCCCTCCTGCTGGGAACCGATGTACCCGGGTGGGGAGCCGATCAGGTCGGAGACCATGTGCGACTCCTGGTAGTTCGACATGTCGAAGGTCAGCAGCCGCCGCTCGTCGTGGAAGAGCACGTCGGCTAGGGCCTTCGCCAGCTCGGTCTTGCCGGTGCCGGTCGCACCGACGAACAGCAAAGAGGCGACGGGTCCGGGCCGGCGCGTGTCTGCCACCTTGCTCTTTGCCGCCCTTATCGCGTCGGCAACCGAGCGAAGGGCATGGGGCTGTCCCAGCACACGCTTGCCCAGCACCGCCTCGAGGTGCAGCAGGTGCTGTGCCTCGTCGCCGGTCAACTTCTGCACCCCGATTCCGGTCATCGCCGAGATCACCGCCGCGACGTCGTCCAGGGCGAGTTCGCCGGTCCGCGGCTGGGCGGCGTCCTGGATGTGCAGCGAGGCGAGCACGCGACTGGCGCAGGCCTGGTCGAGCACGCTGATCGCCTTGTCCGGGAACCGACGCTCCGGCACGTAGCGCTGAGACAGCTCGACCGCCCGACGGATGACCTCGTCCGGGAGCCCGATCCCGTAGTGCTCCCGGAAGCGCGGCGCCATCCGCTGCACGATCTCAACGGTCGTCTCCGGTGACGGCTCGTCCACCAGGACCGTCTCGAAGCGGCGGGCCAACGGCGCTGAACGCTCGATGTGCCGGCGGTACTCCTCCGTCGTAGTCGCGCCGATCACCCGGATCTCGCCACGCCCCAACGACGACTTCAGGATGTTGGCCGCGTCCATGGTGTCGTGGCTCCCGGCGGCACCAGCTCCGACGAGCGTGTGGATCTCGTCGATGAAGAGGACGACGCGGCGATCCGTGCTCGCTTCGCGGATGACTGACTGGAGCCTGGCCTCGAAGTCGCCGCGGTGGCCTGTCCCGGCGACCAGCGAGGACACCGGAATCTCCACAATCCGCAGACCGGCCAGCAAGGGGTTGATGTCCGGTGTCACGAGCTGCTGAGAGAGCCCTTCGGCCACTGCGGTCTTCCCTACCCCGGCCTCACCGATGAGCATCGCGTTCGGCTTGTCCCGCTTGGTGAGGATCTGGGCGACCTTCCGCATCTCCTCATCACGTCCGAAGATCGGATGCAGCTGTCCGGAGCGGGCGAGCGCCGTCAGGTCACGGCCGAGCGCGTCCAGCATCGGTGTAGGGGTGGGCGCAGGCCGTGGGGGTGTGCTGCCGTCGAGTGCTCCCGCAGGCGCGTCACCAGCGTGTGCTGTCGGCCGCGCCCCGTCGCAGGCCGTTCGTTCGGCCTCGGCGCCGAGCGCGCGGAGCAGTTCGGCGCCATCGGTATCCACCGCGCCCAAGGCACGGTCGAAGGGCGCGGAGCCCTGCGTGAGCACGGCTAGCAGCAGGTCAGCGAGCCCCGCTGCTGGCGCTCCTCGCTCGGACGCCTCGACTGAGGCCAGCCGGAAGGCTTCCCGGCAACGAGGAGACCGGTGCCCACTGAAGGCCCCGGCGCTCGCTCGTTCGTCGCGAAGGATCCAACGCAGGGTCCGCCGCGTGAGGGTCGCATCGACGCAGGCCGATGTCAGCGTCACGGCGAAGGCCGCAGCCTCGGCTGTCACCTCGCCCCAGGCCTCGGCACCCATGCCGGCCGGCGGGCCGGGTATGGAGAGGACCACATCCTCGAGCTTGAGCAGTCCGAGGACCATGTGCTCGGAGTCGATCTCCGGCGCGCCGAGGTGTTCGGCTTCCGCGGCCGCCACCGCAAGGGCGATTTGAAGCCCACGAGAGAACCCGCCCATGACGCCCCCATCCAGCACCGATCTTCATGCTGCGCCAGCGTCCCCAGATGAGGACGTGCCGGCAGAGGATGCTGGCCTCGGGGCGCTGGCCCAGGCCTTCCGGTGATTCTCACTGCCGGTCGACTGGGACGAGTAGGGTACGAGGGCCTCGATTTCTTCGCGACCGGGCCGTCGGATTAACGGCAGCGCAGCCGCTGCCGGCACCCGGCCTGGACCCACTCGTCGATCACGTCGCAAGCCCCGCTCTCTCATGCTGCCGGCTCGCCGTCGCCAGCAGCGAATCGTGCGACGGGCGTCGACCTTTATCGACTTCTTGGTTTGCGACATCCGGTCAACGCAGGCCGGTAGCCGCTCCCCCTACCGTGTCCGCGCCCCCGGCCCCCGCTTCGTGCCGCTGGCAAGCGATGCCGCCCCGTTGACCTGGGCTTGCAGATAGTTCAGCGTGGGCTGGTATTTGAG
>SKNJ01000340.1 GCA_007120575.1 Thioalkalivibrio sp. | reverse complement strand
CCGGCATCGGTGTGTACCGCCGCCCGGCGTTCCGCGTCCATGCAGATCAGGTGGCCGGCCTCGTGCAGGGCCGAGTGAACCGGGGTGTCCGGGCGCACATGGACGGTGTGTCCAATGATCCCCGCCTCGGGGTCGCCCCACCAGCTACCGGGCAGGGTTTGTCCGGACGGATGCGTAAACAGCTCCAGCCCGTAGCGGGCGAGCAGGTCCGCGAGCGCCTCATGCATCCCGGGGTCGCCGCAGGCGAGGACATTCGTTGCGCTCATCGGAGGTTCGCCTCCGGGTCGGAAGGTGGCTCCAGGGTCGAGGTTTGTTGCCGGGCGCGCCGCGGGCATTCCGACGGATGCTCCCGGCACCAGGCATCGACCATCGCGTTGAGGTCGTCCTGAAAGCACAGCAGGTAGAAGCGGGCCTGGGCGCGGTTGACGATGGCGGGGCGACCCAGTGTATCCACGACGCCGGTACGCAGCCCGGCGATGATCGCGTTGGCTGCCTTGCGGCGGGGCCAGGCGGTGATCTGTTCCCAGACACCGGTCTGGAAATACAGGCGCAGCAGGTCCGGGCGCGTGCTCAGCAGCATGCGTGTGACGTTGCGCAGTGTGGTCTCGGCCTGTTCCCAGTCCTGGACCAGGCCGTCTTCCAGCAGACGCTGGATCTCCTCGCGTCCCTTGGTCGAAAGCATGGCCTGGGTCAGGCGTCGGGCGCCTCGTCCGGGGGGAAGGCACGAATCGACAGGGCGTGGACCTCGCCGCTGTCGATCTGGTCGCGCACGGTGGCGTACACCGCCTGGTGTTTCTTCACGGCATTCATGCCGGCGAACTGCGGGCTGACGACCAGGGCCTCGAATTTGCCCTCGCCCCCGGTGACTTCGACGCGTTCGGCATCCGGCATCCCGGCGCGGATGAGTTCGGCAACTTGGCTCGCTTCCATGGTTCTGGTCCTCGTATCGCGATGGGTGTCGGGAAAAGGGGGCATGATAGCCAGTGACGGGCCGGGACAGAAAGCACATTCCCCGGGAACTCGGGTGGCTCGGCGGGTTCTCAGGGAGCGGATGACGGCCCGTCACGAGTGCCGGAATTGGCACCGGCCTGGCCAGCCATGCAGTATCGACCCAAATCCCGCTGGCCACTGGCCGAGGAAGAACGCCATGATCTTCAAGCAGCTTTTCGAGGACGAGTCCTCCACGTATACCTATCTGCTCAGTTGTCCGGAGACCGGGAAGACCGCGTTGATTGACCCGGTGATCGAGACCGTCGATCGCGACCTGCGGGTCCTGCAGGAGCTGGGGCTGAGCCTGGACTACGCGATCGAGACCCATATCCACGCGGACCATATCACCGGCGGCCGGATGCTGCGCGAGAAGACCGGTTGCCAGCTCGCCGGACCGGCGCTGGACGAGTTGCCCTGCCGCGATATCGGGCTGCGCGAGGGCGAGCCGTTCCGGGTCGGCAACCTGGTGGTCAATCCGCTGTTTACCCCCGGGCACACCGATACCCATCATGCCTACCTGCTGGATCACGTGGGCCTGAAGATGCTGTTCTCCGGCGATGCCCTGCTGATCGAGGCCTGCGGTCGCACCGACTTCCAGTCGGGGGATGCGAAGGTCCTGTACCGTTCGATCCACGACAAGTTCTTCACTCTGCCGGACGAGACCCTGGTGTATCCCGGGCATGACTACGAGGAGCGCCAGATCACCACCATCGGGCAGGAGAAGATGCGCAATCCGCGCCTGGGCAAGGACAAGCCCGAGGCGGAATTCGTGAAGATCATGGAGGAGATGGACCTGCCCTATCCGAAGAAGATCGACTGGGCGCTGCCCGGCAACGAGGGTTGCGGTATCTGTCCCGACAATATGCCGAAGGACAAGGAACGCCTTTGCGAGTACGACCACCAGGGATGAGCCTCGGCGGGGCGACCCGGGGTGGCCCGGCCACGCGTGCCGGTTTCGCCGCTGCGGGTCGCACCGTACACTGCGCCGCATGATCGACCCCGACCCTATCGCCCGGCTGCGCGCGATCATGGCGCGGCTGCGCGATCCGCAGGCCGGGTGTGCCTGGGATCGTGCGCAGACCGCCGCGAGTATCGTGCCGTTTACGCTGGAGGAAGCCTACGAGCTGGCGGACGTGATCGCGCGTGATCAGGGCACAGCGGAGGATGCGCGCGAATTGCGCGACGAACTGGGTGACCTGCTGTTCCAGGTGGTGTTCCAGGCACGCATCGCGGAGGAGGCCGGGCGCTTCGATCTGGACGATGTGGCGCGCGCCATCGGCGACAAGCTGGTGCGCCGCCATCCACACGTGTTCGCGGACGCGGTGCACGCCGACGACCGCGAACGCGAGGCGGCGTGGGAGGCGGAAAAGGAACGCGAGCGGGGGCAGCGCGATCAGACCAGCGCGATGGACGATATCCCGCTGGCCCTGCCGGCGCTGGCGCGCGCCGTGAAATCCCAGCGGCGTGCCGCCCGCCTCGGGTTCGACTGGGACCGCCCGGAGCCGGTGGTGGCGAAGATCCACGAGGAGATGGCCGAGGTCGCGGATGCCCTGGCCACGGGAGCGGACCCGCAGGCGGTGTCCGCGGAGATCGGGGATGTGCTGTTCGCGGTCGCCAACTGGGCGCGCCACCTGGGGGTCGATCCCGAGGGGGCACTGCGCGGCACCACCCGCCGGTTCGAACAGCGCTTTCGGGGCATGGAGGTGCTGGCGGCGGAGCGCGGACTGGACCTGTCCGCGCTCGATCAGCCGGCTCAGGAGGTCCTCTACCGGGAGGTGAAGGCCCGCCTGGGCCAGATGGATCCGGCCGATGAGACATCCATGAACGAGGAGTCCGTGCCCGGGCCCCGGCGAACGACAAGGAACGACGAATGAGCCACGCCTTCGAACTGCCCGAGCACTTCATGCCCGCGCGGATCGAGTCCATCGAGCAGGTGACCCCGCAGATCCGGGTCTTTACCCTGGCGGCGGACCCGGAACGCTTCTCCAGCCGGGCGGGACAATGGCTGGATCTGGTGATTCCGCAGGGTGGCGACAAGCCATTCGTGGGTGGTTACTCGGTGGTCTCCGCACCGCGTGATGATGGTCGTTTCCAGCTGGCAATCAAGCATGCCGACCAGCATGCGGCCACCCACTACCTGCACACCACCGTCCGGGAGGGCGAAACCGTCTATGTCACGGCGGGGCAGGGCAGCTTCTATTGCGAACCGGGCATGGCCCGCAGTGTCGTGCTGCTGGGAGCCGGGATCGGGGTGACCCCGCTGTTCAGCGTCCTGCGCGCGATCCATGCCGGGATGCCGGAGGTCTACGCGCATCTGGTCTACAGCGTGGCCCACAAGGACGAGGTGCTGTTCCCGGATGAGCTCAAGCGCATGGCGGAGGCAGACCACATCGACGTGAGCCTGACCGTGACCCGCGAGGCCGAGGACTGGCTGGGGCATACCGGGCGTATCAGCCATGTCTTGCTGGAATCGCTGGATCTGCCGCGCGATGCCCTGTTCTATTTCTGCGGATCGCGGGAGTTCATCGAGGACATGGCGACCCTGCTGCGCGAATGGGGTATCCCCGAGGCGCAGCTCAAGTACGAGAAGTGGTGGTAGCGGACGTCAGTCCAGGCGCAGAGAGAGATCGATCGCGTGCAGGTGCTTGGTGAGCGCCCCCACTGAGATGTAGTCGACTCCGGACTCCGCAATAAGCGGCAGGGTCTCGAGGGTCACGCCCCCGGAGGCCTCGGAGATCGCGTGTCCCCGGATGCGTCGTACTGCGGCCGCCAGGTCGCGGGAGGTGAACTCGTCAAGCATGATGACATCGGCACCGGCGTCCAGGGCCTGGTCGACCTCGTCCGGATTCTCGGTCTCCACCTCTACCCAGCGCCCGCTGCCCAGCTCACGGGCGCGCGCGACCGCCGCCGCGATCGAGCCGCAGGCGGCGATGTGGTTCTCCTTGATCAGCACCGCGTCCCACAGGCCCAGGCGGTGATTGTGACCGCCGCCGCAGCGTACCGCGTATTTCTGGGCGTGGCGCAGGCCGGGCAGGGTCTTGCGGGTATCCAGTACGCGGCTCGCGGTTCCCTCCAGGCGGCGAACCCAGCGGCGGGTCTCGGTGGCCGTGCCGGACAGGGTCTGCAGCAGGTTCAGGGCGGCACGTTCGCCCGCCAGCAGTGCCCGCGCCGGGCCGGCGACGGTGGCGACCGGGCCCGGGGTGTCGATCAGCGCTCCCTCGGCAGCCTGCCATTCCACCTCGATCTCTGGTGCGAGTGTTTGCAGCGCCTGTTCGAACCAGGCCCGACCACACAGCACGGCGGGTTCCTTCAGCATCAGCGTGGCGCGTGCCGTGCGCCCCTCCGGGATCAGTGCCGCAGTCCGATCGGCGGCCAGGCCGCTGGGGCCCAGATCCTCGTCCAGGGCTGCCTGCACCTCGCGCAGCAGGGCTTCGCGGTCCGGGGCGCCGACCGGGTTCTGTGCGAACGGATCCCGGGGATGGCCCCGACCCGGATCAGCCATCGTGGTGATCCGGCTGGGGGCGGCCCAGCAGATAGTCGTCGCGCAGCTTCTTTACCAGTCCGGCCAGCAGGATCAGCGCGATCAGGTTGGGTGCGGCCATCAGGATGTTGGCGATATCGGAGAAGTTCCAGACCATGCCCAGCGGGATGGTCGCGCCGATCACGATCAGGACCACGAACACCATGCGATAGGGCATGACCGCCTTCTCGCCGAACAGGAAGTAGGCCGAACGGTCGCCGTAGTAGGACCACGCGATCATCGTGGAGAACGCGAACAGCATCAGGCTGAAGCCGACCACCATGGCCCCGAGCGGACCCAGGGTCTGGCTGAAGGCGGTGGCGGTCAGCGAGGCACCGACCACGTCGTCCGCGCGGTCGATATAGGCGCCGGTGACGACGATGGCCAGGCCGGTCAGGGTGCAGACGACGATGGTATCGATGAACGGTTCGAGCATCGCCACCGAGCCCTCGCGCGGCGGGTCGCCATTGCGGGCCGCCGCGTGGGCCATGGCCGAGGAACCGAGACCGGCCTCGTTGGAGAACATCCCGCGGGCCACCCCGTACTGGATGGCCAGACCGATCGCGCCACCGCCGGCCGCCCAGGGATTCAGGGCAAGGTTCAGGATGGTCGTGATCGCGGCGGGGACGGCCTCGATGTTGGCGACGATCACCGCGAAGGCGCCCAGCATATAGACGACGGCCATGAACGGGACGATGGTGGAGGCGATCATCGCAATGCGCTTGACGCCGCCGATGATCACCAGCGCCACGAGCACGGCCATGGTCAGCCCGATGACCAGGGCCATCCAGCCGAGGATGTCGTCGTTGGCGCGCAGGTCCGGGACCATGAAGGTCAGCCCATCGACCACCGAGTTGGCTTGCACCATATTGCCGATGCCGAACGAGGCGATCAGGGTGAAGGCGGCGAACAGGATCGCCAGCTTCTTCATCTTGAGACCGTGGAGCAGGGTAAACATCGGGCCGCCGGCGATGCTGCCGTCCGGGGCGATCTCGCGATAGCGCACGGCCAGGGTGGTCTCGGCGAACTTGGTGGCCATGCCGAAGAACGCGGTGACCCACATCCAGAATAGTGCGCCCGGCCCGCCCAGCGCGATGGCGGTGGCGACCCCGGCAATGTTCCCGGTCCCGATGGTGCCGGACAACGCGGTGGACAGCGCCTGGAACGGCGAGATCTGGCCGACGCCGGGTGCGCGGGCGTCGATGCCGCGCAGCGCGCGCCAGCCCTGGCGAAAGGCGACAATCTGCACGAAACCCAGGCGCAGGGTGAGGTAGAGTCCGGTGCCGAGCAGCAGGATCAGGGTCAGGGGGTTGCCCCATAACAGCCCGGCGGTGTCGCCGAGAAAGCCCTCGATGGTTTCAAACATGAGTTGGCGCCTCGATGGATCGCGAAGGGTCCGAGTATGTTCGGAATAGCCGAATGATGGCAATCGGGCAGAATGAGGCCGGGAAGCCAGCCCGGATGTTTCATGAAGTGCACGCGCCCTCGCGGGTCTCTATGTCCGCACAGGGGGGTTTCCTCAGTCGGCCGTATCCCCATACGGCACTCCTTCGGAAAATCCCCTGTGCGGCCACTATCCTGCGCGATCATCACGTGAATTCATGAATCATTCGGGCTAGCGTGAACGCCGGTCGGGTTTCACGACCTTGCCGGCATACGGATGCAAAGGCGGGAAACCAGCATGAGCGAAGGTTCGCAGAGTCCAGTGGAAGAGCATGGAGAGGGACGCCCCGTACCACGGGTGTTCATGGTCGGATCGCTGGTCGCACTGGCCGCGTTCGTCTGGCTGGTCGGTCTGCTGTGGCCCGGGCTGGAAGAACGTATCGCCGGGCTGACGACCCTGCAGATCGGCCTGCTTGCGAGTTTTGTCGCGGGGTTGATGACCGCGGTCGGCGCGATTCCGATCTTCTTTCTGCGCCGTATCAGCCAGTCGGTCGAGGACGCGATGATGGGTTTCGGCGCCGGGGTCATGCTGTCGGCGACCGCCTTCGAACTGGTGTTGCCGTCAGTGGAACAGGCCGAGGCGCAGTACGGTGGCGTGGGCATGGCCATCCTGGTACTGGCGGTGGGTATCGGACTGGGGGGTGGAGCGTTGCTCGCGCTGCACAAGCTGGTTCCGCACGAGCATTTTTTTATTGGGCCACAAAGCGGGGCGGACCCGCAGAAGATCCGTCGGGTCTGGCTGTTCATCTTCGCGATCGCCCTGCACAACCTGCCCGAGGGGCTGGCCGTGGGGGTCGGGTTCGGCGGCGATGACGTCGGCGACGGGATTGCGCTGGCGATCGGAATTGGCCTGCAGAATATTCCCGAGGGACTGGTCGTTGCGATCGCGCTGTTGTCGCTTGGCTACAGCAAGGCTGCCGCGTTCGGTGTCACCCTGCTGACCGGGCTGGTGCAGCCCGTTGGCGGCCTGATCGGCGCCGGGGCGGTCACCCTGATGGAGGCGCTGCTTCCGTGGGGGCTGGCCTTCGCGGCAGGTGCAATGCTGTTCGTGATCAGCCACGAAATCATCCCGGAATCACATCGCAAGGGGCACGAGGCACAGGCCACCCTGGGCGTGTTGATCGGCTTCGTGGTGCTGCTGGCAATCGATCTGGCGCTCGGTTAGCCGGGGAGTGTGGTAGCGGGGCCGCGACGGAACCAGTCGAGCCGGCGAGGGTCTTTCACGACGGGCACGGATCCGGTGCAGTCCCGATCGCCTCGAGGTGGTCGGACGCCCCTTGAAATACCGGGCTCGGCCCCGACTGATTATAATCACCATCTAACCGATTTCTAATGGAGTGCGGGTAGCTTTCATGAAGCGCATATTTCTGTTTCTGGCGACAAACTTCGCGATCATCATCGTGCTCAGCATTACGCTGCGCATTCTCGGGGTCGAGAGCATCCTGGACGAGCAGGGGGTCAATCTCGACCTGACCGCGCTGCTGATCTTCGCGGCAGTGTTCGGCTTCGGTGGCTCGTTTATCTCGCTGGCGATCTCCAAGTGGATGGCCAAGAAGGCGATGCGCGTGCATGTGATCGAGAAGCCGCGTAATGCCACCGAGCAGTGGCTGATGGAGACGGTGCAGCGCCAGGCGCGGCAGGCGGGAATCGGTATGCCCGAGGTCGGGATCTACGATTCTCCGGACCCCAACGCGTTTGCCACTGGCATGTCGAAGAACAACGCGCTGGTCGCGGTCAGCACCGGGCTGATGCAGAACATGGGGCAGGGCGAGGTCGAGGCGGTGCTGGGGCACGAGATCGGCCACGTCGCCAATGGCGACATGGTGACGCTGGCGCTGATTCAGGGGGTGGTGAACACCTTCGTGATTTTCCTCTCGCGGGTGATTGGTCACTTCGTTGATCGCGTGATCTTCAAGAACGAGTCCGGTCACGGACCGGCGTTCTGGATTACGGCTATCGTGACCGAGATCATCCTTGCGATCCTGGCTTCGATCATCGTGATGTGGTTCTCGCGTCAGCGCGAATTCCGTGCCGACCAGGCCGGGGCCACGCTGGCCGGGCGCGAGAAGATGATCGGGGCGCTGGAGGCCCTGGCGCGTGCTTCGGGGCGGCCGGTGGAGATGCCCGACCAGATGGCGGCGTTCGGGATCCGTGGGGGTATGGCCCAGGGGTTGAAAAAGCTGTTCATGAGCCATCCGCCGATCGAGCAGCGCATCGCGGCGCTGCGTGCCAACGGCTGAGTGTCCGCTTTCGGGTGCCGCATGCGGGCCGTCCTTCGGGGCGCCCGGCCGCGAAACCACCGTAAACACCGGATGCCGACCCATGGCCAGCCAACAATAGGCAGGCGGCCAGGCGGGAGCCATCGGAAACATCAACATCCAATCCAGGGCCGGCTACCAGCGGCGGAGGTGGCCGCGGCGAAGCCAGCGTGAACGGAGGGCGGGCGACGCACGAAGTCCCCGATCGTGCGAGTTCGCAAGCTTGTTAGCGAAAAGCCGCGTAAACCCCTTTCAGGGCGGGGAGCAGTCACTAGCCCGGATATTTCATGAATTGCACGCGCCCTCGCGGGTCTCTTGCCCACACAGCGGGTTTTCCTCAGTCGGCCGTATCGCCCAATACGGCACTCCTTCGGAAAATCCCCTGTGCGGCCAATATCCT
>SKNJ01000254.1 GCA_007120575.1 Thioalkalivibrio sp. | reverse complement strand
CTCTTTTTGTTCCAACTGAAGAGACTCTATGTCAGACTTGTTCACAGCGTTCTGCACCGTTACAGCTTCTCCGCTACCTGCCTTCTGTATCTCCCCATTACTTGCCAGCCTTAATCCTAATGGACACTCTACCACAGAATCACCTCTTGAGTATCAGCTTTATAGTCCGGGCTGCAGTTTCCGTAGTGCCAGAAACAAGTTTTACAAACCGCAGAGGGCCAATAGTATTCCTCTTCAGTACTGTAGCTATACCAATTACCCTCTCAGGAGCAACTACGATTGATACCGCAGTACCAGCATCATTTCTCACCTCGTAGAAGGTTCCCTCGGAGACATCTGAAGCCTGAAATGTTATTGCTGTACCAGTAAAAGCAGCAGGCATCATTATGCCTACCTCTTTGTAGTCCTCAAAGTCTACCTCTGTAGATACTGTCTCACCATTGGCTATGACTACCTCTTTGACATCCGTGTGAGTTAAAAACTTGAACTTTTTACCCAACTTCACCAGAACACTTGTTGCCATTTTTCATTCTCCTTTCATTGAGTGCTTCGAGTAGTAGTCCTGACCACCCAGGAGAACAGGTGGTCAGGGCTCCACACTCAATTAACTATTACGATTTGGTTGCAGCCACTGCAGAAGGTGTAGTATATACCACGGTCATAAGGGTTCTCCCTGCAGTCCCTGTTCCACCTGATGCTGTTACTTTCCCCGTGACCACACGGGCTGTAGCAAGATACCTACGCCTCACGTGTGCCCCGGCTGCTGGAGAATCAACATCTGCTCCCTCTTTACCGCCAGTGTGACTAAAGTTGATACTCTCAGCAACATCCAGGTCTGTTGCCTTCAGGTTTACTGCATCAAAGAAACCGTTATCATCGGCTGCATCACCAACAATCATAGCTGCTGTGGTAGATGTCCACAGGGCTATGGCATGGATAATAATATCCACAATCAAAGAACCTGCAGGGATGCTGACAGAGCCGGTATACGTGCCAGCACCTGCCTCTGTAAACAGGACACTGCTGTGGTTATACAGGGTTCCATCAGGACCCACTACCATATTCTCATTTCCGTCAGAATCAATTACACCGAGACCCTTTGCATATACCTCACTGTTCTGAAATCTTGTCTTTCCCATTGTCTTACCCCCTTAAATTTTAGAGGGGAGCAGCTTGGGGTTAGCCACCTTGTAGGCACTCCCCTCTATTACTTCTTAGGCTACTTCATGCCCGTAAATCCAAATCCAGTCGCTCCAACCAGATTCATACCGCATGTAAGCTCTGTACTTCGCCACGAAGGTATCAAAATCTTCTTCCATGGCAAACTCCAGAGGGATGCGGTCGAACCAGTTAAGGAACAGACGTGCGTACCTGGAATCAAGCAGGAACCAGTTACTGTCATCGGTCAAATAATCCCACACAATCAGCTTGTACTTACCATAGTGAATGTTCGGGTTATTCTCAGCCGTATCAATCTTCTTAGCCGATTCGATGAGCTCCCATGCAGTCTCTTCCAGTGCCACAGGAACCAGTAGAGTATCAGGAACTACAGAGATTTTGCCTCCCCTGTCATCCACAAAAGCTCTCATCAGATTCTTGGTATCCTGTAAAGAAGCATGGCTCAGTGCAGTTGTGCCTTTATTGCTGCGGTCAGCCCCACCAGACTGCGAGGGATGGTCTGTGACACAAAGTGCCTTGCCGTCCCCACCTGTGAAATTAGTATTGAAAGCGTTGTTGAAGATGTTAGAGCCGTCTTCTTCACGCCTTCGTGCAGCACCGATAGCAAGTCCTGCAGGCTGTTTATTTATCTCATTGTACCTGTCGTCATCGAACAGTTTACGCTCAATACGAAATCCATGAGCAAACTCAGGAAATTCGTACGTTTTCTTGTAACCCTGGTACGGCCTGTCATACTCCACAGTTCCCTCAAACTTCGGGAAAGCCCCCATAGTACCGATGCTCACATCAGTCTCATAAGGATTACTTGTGGTCTGCATGTTGAACAAGTCTGGCAGCATTGTGGGAATCTGGTCGTAAGTTTCGTAAAAAATCTTACGAAGTCCAGGCTCCAACAGATAACCAAAATGTTCTCTACGTGCTGTTACCATTTACTCTCACCTCTCTTCAAAATTCGTTCCGGTTACTTCACTACTGCAATATTCTAATAAAACGCTGCTGCAGTCAACACACCGTAAACTACCTTGTGGTCCCCATCAGCGTCTTTCTCCGTACGAATAACTTTGACAGTCGTACCTGTACCATCATCAAACCCATCAAGAGTAGCATTAAACTGGCAGGTGTCCCCAACTTGCAGCTCTGCTGCTGCAGCAGCCTTTAACACATCTCCGGGCTTTAACCACTTAAACCTCACTAACGCATCCTGGTCGGCAGCAGCGATGGTCACACCCACAGCATCTGCTCCTGTTACATTGGCGATAGCTGCCTTACCTGTAGCCCCTGCAGCACCAGAAGCATCTACCTTGATAACCACACCTGCAGCAAGCCCTGTACCTTCAGCATGGCAGTTCGCATTGTCCAATGGAGCTGCCACAGGAGGAGAACCTGTAATTAGATTGTACACGACTTCAATAGCCATTCAATTTCACCTCACTCATCTTAGTCTTCTATTCTACCCTACCGAGAGCCTTGAGCTGCTCGTAGTAATCCTTATAACTTATCCTCTGCTTGTCAGCCACACGCTTTTGCTCTGACGATAGCTTACTGGCAACATCATCCTGTGGAGCGATAGGCCCTTCAGCAGAAGATTCCACTTTACGTTTTCCCTTTAGTTCCCTCTTCTTACGCTGCGTTGTTTCGATATGCTCCCTTAACTTTGGTCTTAGCACGATAGTCGCTGCATCCAGAAGACTGAGCCCTGTGTCTTCGGCCTTATCTTCAATGGCATCACGGTGCTCATCATAGAGTTTGCCAAATTCCTTCCTGACTTCATTCTCCTGAATCTTCCTGACCTTCTCTTCCCGGTCCGTCTCAAGCAGTGTTTCGATTTTATCCATCCGTTGCAGCACAGCAGGGTCCCCTGACTGCGGTTGCTGTTGCTGCTGTTGTTGTTGCTGTCCGTACCCACTACGGTACGGCTGTTGCTGCTGTTGCGTTTGTCCCAACCTGTTCACCACATCTCCTGGTTTTAGTCCAGAGGCTCTTGACACAGCCTGACCAGCTTGCAGGTAGGGTGCAGCATCCTCCAGCCTTTCCACACCGAACATCTTGGCGAGTTTCTTACGTTCCCTGGCTAATCTTGCTTCAATCGCACTGTCTACTTCTTCCTGAGTACGATAAGATTTTGGCGTGACTTCTTCTTCCTCATCTTCTACTTCGTCTTCGCCTTCCTCTTCTTCCTCTTCGTAGTCAGCAAACTCATCCGTGTCATCTTCGTCTGTGGCAAAAAGCTGGAGATTCAGTTTCCGTTCATCCATCATCTTGATACTCCACTCCTTTCCGTTTTAGGCTCGTCAGCCGTCTCCATGTTTAATGTCCTGTCGGACAGTCTTTAGTATTTGTGTTCGGTCTTGCTACTCCGTGTTTATCGTCTCGTCAGACACTACCGTACACTCATGCGGTCTTACTTGCCAAACGGCACTCGCATTGACCTTGCAGTTAGCGGTTTGGATGCCTGATACAGCATCCTGCCTTCTGCGGTCTGTGCAGTGTGGGCAGGGGTTTTCACAGTTTGCGGAGACCTTTCACTTGGAGATTTCCCCTGCGACTTGCCCTTGTTCAGCCCTTTGTTGAAGATACCCTTACACACTGTAGGCCAAGACATCCCATCACCTCCTTACTAAAATGCTCTCTCCCCTGCTCGCTCGCCCTCTTGAGCCTGTGCAGCAGCCTGTTCTTGCTGCATCAAACGCTCCATGATACGCTCACGGTCAGGAAAGTTTGTAGCCTCCAAAACGGCTTGACGGTCAATAATGCCAAGCTGATAAAATTCTTTGGACTGTTCGTAGAGCAGTGCCTGTGAGTAAGGCAGGCTCGGACCCACCTTAATCTCTACATCAAACTCAGGAAACGCTATCTCCTGCTGCAGCCGTTCCATCTCTTCCTCAGGTATATTATTGAACTCATCGTACTGAATTTCTTCTGCGTCTCCTGCTCTTTCCACTATATCAGACATTAACACTTCGTGCACGTCCATTGTAGTAGGGATAGTCTGTCCAGCCATCCGCATCTGCCTGGGCTCATCGTAGTTCTCCAGCACCAGTGAGATAGACTGCTCGGTCAGCTCCCTTAACGCATCGCCCAGATGCTTAGACTTCTGTCTTACCCTGATGTTGGCTGCTTCCTGCAGTGCAATAATCGCTGAGGCTGCACGAACACCAACCGGCCTGCGTCCCTGCACTACATCATGTATACCCAGGACCTGCTCCAGCATGAAGATGAGTCTCTCCATGTGGTCAGGCACATGCGGTGGAATAGATGTACCGGGTTCTTTCCGCACACCGTCATTATGTGTAAAAATAACACGGCCCGGTTGATTATCGAATATCCAGGCATCTTCTTCCTTGAGTCCTGAGAGCACCTTATTAACGACCCATTGTGCGTTTGCCATCAAACGTGTGTTGTCTATAATCTGTGCCTCAAATGCGTTGATGAGACGCTGCAGCACTTCTGCCAGCTCAATCTCACCAAATCCCCAGAACTCCTTGTCGCCAGGGTAATCTACATACTTGGCAAAGGGAAACCTGTTGTGCCTGCACAGCGGTCCAGAGTCAGGCTGGTAATTATCCAGCTTCCCACCGAGTACATCCAGCACCAGATGCCCGGTGTAGTACATCATACATAAGTCCCCGTTCTCATCTCTGAACCAGTATTCCTTCAGCGAGGCCACTTCCTCTTTAGAGGGCTGGTCACGGCCTTCCAGTGCCTCTGTCTCTCCCCACTCATTATCTGGAATCACATACTTGCCCTTCTCAGGCCACCTGCGTAAGAAGTATTCCACGCTCTTTGGCACCGAAGTAAAGCAGTAATCCATCTCATCTATCTGGTAGGCCCGTGGGTCTGGAAAAAAGTTCATTGGATGCACCACGCTGTAGCGCACATCACCCAGGCCATTCCACATGTCCGGGTCCCACACCGTCTTGATAATGGAAGTGCCGTACTTGAGCATGTGCAGTGTAGACTCACCGATTTTCTGCTCCTGCATCCGGTTGTGATACCACAGGTAACGCACGATTGCCGTGAGCATCTCTGCCAGCCTGCCGTGATTGGCAGAACGCCTGGGCAGTATCAGAAACTCAGGGTATGAATCCGTTATCCTCGGCAGCACAGCCTGTATCATCGCCAGCGTTAAGTTGATAACAGGGGTAGACTTTTCATCAGGCACAGGCTCAAACCACTGCTTGTTGCGGTATATCTGGTCAAACCGCTTCCACTTCGAGTGCAGAGACTCGCCTGAGAAGTCCACCTTTCGCTCCGTGGCGGTAACCCATCTTTCCTTTGCCAAATCCAAGAGCTTGTTTTCTTCCTCTGAGTTTTGGTCCCGTTGATTTTTGTTCTTGACGTTATCCATCTTCTTGCGAACCCATGGTACAAATGCCACTTACATCAGCTCCTCACTGCATCATTGTAGACGCTCGCTTTTTGCTTGTGCCGTCTCTTTCTGTCTTCCAGTACCGATTGATGGGTAAAATCACGTTTTTGTGTTGTTGAATGTGTCTCTTCGTCCCTGGGCAACCTGTGGGCTTTCACAATATCCAACTGGTCAGCCAGAGCATCTGCAAGG
This sequence comes from Thioalkalivibrio sp., assembly GCA_007120575.1. Taxonomy (GTDB): domain Bacteria; phylum Pseudomonadota; class Gammaproteobacteria; order Ectothiorhodospirales; family Ectothiorhodospiraceae; genus Thioalkalivibrio. The sequence goes on along the minus strand of SKNJ01000254.1, from coordinate 2,991 downwards.
TCCTTCTTGCCAGCAAAGGGAAACTTCAAGAGTTCCCACTTGAGACGCTGCACCAAGTCGTAGGTATCTCCCACCCCTGAAAACGGTTCTCTTTCCATCTTGCGTGGCATATAGAATCCATGCTTGAGTCTTGGCACCAGCCTGAGTATACGTTCATCCTTCGAGACTGAGCCCCGTTTGATAGGCTCAATCCCAAAGAAGAAATCCCGTTCCAGCATCATGCGTTCCAGATTGTAGATGTAGAGCTGCTGAAAACCCACGGCTTCAAACCCCACAGGCAGCACGAATCTCGATTTGTTGGTCCAGTGCAGCACCATCTGAAAGAGTGCTTCCAAAAGCTCATCTTCCGTAACCTTTTCATTTAACCCATCGAGCAGATACATGCGGTTGTGCTCATCATACCCACAGACTACAATCGCCGTGTTGTCGGCTTCGCCTTCCAGCGAGATTGCAGGGTCCACAGTAATGCAGGTGTCCAGTGTCTTGAGCCAGTCGTCAGCCATAATGTCCAGTGGCAGAAACCATTCCTCTCTGAACTTCTGATGAGCAGCAGGAGTCGGGTTCAGTTCATACTGTGCACCGTATTCATACGGTCCTTTCGCTTCCATGAGGTTACGCAAGACTTTAGAATTGTACTCCTCAGGAAAAATAGGATTCTCCACTGATGTAGGCCGTATGGAAATCATCCAGTCCTTATCCTTTTTCGGTGTTTTCTTAGACAGTGCCACAACTTCCTGCATTGATGTGGCGACAATATCCTTGGGCACACTGAATGATGCCTTGTGCCCGAACTCTTCGATAATCCATGAGTACAAATCCATGTGTGACCAGCGTGTGCCTATAATTATCATCCTTCCATCAGGGTCCAGCAAGTCGAGTAAATCCTTGAAATACAAAATACTTTTTTCCACCATCTCTTGCGTTCTTACATAGTCACGGTTAATCAAATCGTCTGCAATTATGGTGCCGTAGTGCTGTGACACCATAGAAGCATCCACCGCACCCGTGGTAAACGTGGCTTCTCTGCCAGCGTATGGCCTCAGCAGTGTCAATTCATCCTGCACATTTCTGGTGAGCCAGTCCAACCTGTCCAGGCTTATTTCTTTTTTATCGAAATCTGAGGCGTATGAGTCTATCCACCATTGTCTCCATATCCAGCGAAACATTTGATTTGAGGTAAAGTGATGAGCAATCGTGCGTAGAAATTTTCTGGCATTGTCCAGCTTGACATTTGTAATCAGCACCCTGGCATTTGGATTCCTCAGTGCATTTTGTATACCGTATGACTCCGTCCCAAGGGTACTCTTATAATGTCCCCTGGGCCACAGCAGCAATTTAAAGCGATAGCGTGGTGTATCTATATCTAAAGCCATTTCTTTGTGAATATGGTCTGTTACCTTATTATACCCAAGCACATGCTTGGCTAAGTAATGCAGGTCTTCCACACAGCGAGACCTTGCTTCTTCTTTTAAGAGCTGCTCTTCTTCCACGGTAAGATTGTTCAGGTTAAATGATGTTGGAGATTTCCCGTATGTCATTTTTACCCACCTACCTTAGTTCTGTTTCGAGATGCCTCTCTCTCCTTGCGATACAATGGGCTCGAATACTTGTATGCAGCCTGCACATCTGGTCTTTGTGCCTTTTGTGATTTTGTTTTTCTGGTGCTGAATGGCTTTTCTTCGTATTCATGTTCGTCATTGTCATTGTCATTGTCATTCTCATGTGCCCAAGCTCTGCCTACAATAAAAATTCCCATGAGCATACCCAGTGCAAAAACAGCAAAGAGAGCCAAAATGTAGAGTGTAATATCACTCGTTAGCATCATTTTCGCTCCCTTCGTATTCAATTATGTCATTATCTATGTCATTATCGTCCCGATATATACCATTGTCATCGGTTTCTAAATACTTATGCAGTGTGGCCTTGATAAAGCTCTCTTTTTGCTCATCATCCTTAAATGGCTGCTCTGTAACACGAATGTTAGCGTTCATGGTGACACGTTTTTCGTTATCTGCCACACCTGCAATCTCTAATATCAGCTTGCCGTGTTGAAATGAGCCGTTTTTTGCCATTTCAGTGAACTTTTGCAGAATTGCCGGAGTCTCTGCCACTAATGAAGTCTTGAGTGCTTCCATCCACATCGCTCTAAACTGCTCATCCTGCAGGCGTGAGTACACAAAGCTGTCTGTTCGGCCTGCTTCTTCGGCAATATCACGTATGCTGAGACGTTTGTCCTGGCCTGAACGCACAGCAATCTGTAAAAGTTTTTTATCCGCACGACTAATGCTCTCTGGCTCCAGATAATTTCCCTCTTTGAGATATTTTTGTGCTTGCATAGGCTCCTCCTGTTTCACTGTGGTAGCTGTTCTGTTCATTATAAATTTAATACAAGAGAATGTCAAACTTTTGTCCCAAAATTCTTGACTTTTCGTCTCAAATATGGTATAAATAGTTGTACTCTCCATAAAATGGAGTGAATTGAGACGAAAAGAGAGAAAAAAGAGAAGAAAGGAAGCGGTGAAATGGTCAGAAAATCCACAGGAATTATCAGAGGCTTAGATACACAGCGTAGAGTAGTGGTGCCAAAAGAAGCACTTGGTGCAGTAGGACTCCGTGGTGGAGATATGGTGGAAATCTTCAGTGATGTAACACCTGACGGCAGTCCATGTTTGATGATACAAAAGTATAAACCAGGATGCTATCTTTGTGGATGGAAGCCCACAGCAGAACAAGAAATTTCAGAAGGCCCTGGTGTCTACTTTAGAGCAGGAAACAAGAAAGTATGCTTAGAGTGCATGGAAGAATTACAGGACCATTACGGCTGGTATGTGGAATCCATGAGAAAAGTAACACCAGAACTGCAAGGAGGCGGGAGTGATGATTGATGATGGACAGGACGAAAGGCATTGGGAAGTGCTATGTCATAGTGACCAGATAAAGGAGTTGGAAGCCAAAATCAATCGGCTGCAGGAAACAATACTTTATTTCCGT
>SKNJ01000070.1 GCA_007120575.1 Thioalkalivibrio sp. | reverse complement strand
GTTTCGTCACGCCGATTCGTCCCAGCACCCGATGGATGGGATCTACCAGCTCGCGCGTACGGCGCTGCTGAAGGACCTTCGGCGTTATCACGGACGACCGGAGCAACCGGCGTGACCCTGGACGATTTCATTGCGGAAGAGTCGGCGTTGTGCAGCTTCTCCGGCAGCTACAACACCATCTTTTCGTGCCTCAACGATCCCGGCGCGAATGTCGCGACCATCACCGAGGCGGTAGAACTCGACCCCACCATCGCGGCCAAGACCCTGAAGCTTGCCAATTCATCGCTGTATGGCTTCCCCGAGCCCATCGAGACCCTGCACCGGGCAGTGTCGATCATCGGGCTCCAGCAGATTCGCCAGATCGTGATGTCCACCGTGGTGATCGAGCATTTCCGCGGACTCCCGGTGATTGGCGTGGACATGGAATCGTTCTGGCGCCACAGCCTGGCGGTGGGCGCCCTGGCGCGGTCGATCGCCCGGTTTCGCCGCGAGGGCAATATCGAGCGTCTCTACCTGTACGGCCTGACCCACGACCTGGGCCGCCTGCTGATGTTTCTGCAACTCGCGGAACGTACCGAGGAGGTGATCGGTATCCGCGAACGCGACGGTACGCTGTTATTCGAGGCCGAGACCGCGTTTCTGGGATTCGATCATGCCTCGATAGGCGGCGCCCTGATGGATGCCTGGGGCATGCCGCCCGCGCATGTCGAGGCCATCCGGTATCATCACGCACCCAACGATGCCCGCGCCTTTCCTACCGAGACTGCCATCGTGCATGTCGCGGACAGCATCGCGAATGCCCTGCGGCTGGGCTCGTCGGGGGAGCGGTTCGTGCCGCCGGTGGACCCCGATGCATTTGAACGGATCGGCCTCGAGATGCCGCTGTATGACGAGATCACCAGTCACGCGCGGCAGCAACTCGACCAGATGATCACCATCCTGCTGGACTGAGCATGGGCATCGGATGCCCGGCACTGGATATCACCCCATGAGCCCATCGCACCAGACAAACGAGGACTCCCTGCGCGAGCGCCTCCGGTATCTCGAGGAGGCGCTCGAGTCGAATGCGTATGCGATGGATGTGCTGGGCGCGACGACCGCGATCTTTGGCGACACCAACCGCAATCGCAGCCCCGAACAGATCGTCCAGGGCACCCTGGAGTCGGTGCATCGTCTGCTCACGACCCGCGACATGGCGATCTATATCCTCGACAGCGATTCCTCGTTCAACCTGTTCCACCACGAAAACCCTGATCCGGCCCACCACGACCTGGCCGACACCATCGAGGAGCTGATCGAGGAAGGCACGTTCTCCTGGGCATTGCACCAGAACCACCCGGTCTGTCTGCCCGCGCGTCTGGACGGGGAGAGCGTGCTGCTGCATGTCATCGCGACCCGTACCCGCATCCGCGGAATGTTCGCCGCCCGGCTGGCGCCCCAGGAACTGCAGCGTCACGAGATCACCCTGTCGACCCTGACCATGGTGTTGTTCAACGCCGCCTACGCTCTGGAGAGCGCCGAGCTGTTCCAGATCATGGACCGGCGGCAGAAGGCCCTGCAGCGGATCACCGAGCGGCAGTCACGCGAGCTGCTGCATCACATGTCGCATGACTCACTGACCAACCTGCCCAACCGCATGCTGTTTGGTGACCGCCTGGCACAGGCCCTCGACCGGCATGCCGGTGGCCCGTCGCATGTAGCCCTGATGCTGCTCGACCTCGACAATTTCAAGCGCCTCAACGACTCGCTCGGCCACCGTGCCGGCGACGAGCTGATCCGCAAGGTGGCGAAGGACCTCGGCGATTTGCTGGAACGCGCCCGTGACCGCAACGGACAGCCGTTCCGCGCTACGCTGTCGCGGCTCGGTGGCGACGAATTCGGCATCCTGGTCGAAGATATCGAGTCGCTGGAGGGCGTCGTCCGCCTGGTCACCGATATCGTGCGGACCACCGCGGTCGAGCGACATATCCTGGACCATCCGGTCGTAACCAGCGCCTCCTGCGGCATTGCCGTGTTCCCGTATGACGGCGATCAGCCGGACCACCTGCTGAGCCATGCCGATGCGGCCATGAACGAGGCCAAGCAGCGCGGCCGCAATGGCTTTCGTTTCTATACCCAGGACCTGCATTCGCGTACCTACCGGCACTTCCAGCTCGAGAACGAACTGGGCCGGGCGATCGCGGAAGACCAGTTGGTGTTGCACTACCAGCCCAAGGTGGAACTGGGCAGCGGCCGGATCATTGGCGGCGAGGCCCTGATCCGCTGGCAGCATCCCAAGCTGGGGCTGTTGCCCCCGAGCCACTTCATCGAGATCGCCGAGGACATGACCCTGATCGAGGAGATCGGGGAATGGGTGTTGCGTCAGGTTTGCCGCGACCTCAAGGCGCTGAAGATACGTCCGGACGACCTGCCCCGGATTGCGGTCAATGTCTCGGCCCGGCAGCTCCGGCAGCCGGAACTCGCGCAGCGCTTCTTCGCGATCACCGAACAGGAAGGGATCCCGGCCGACCGCATCGAGCTGGAGTTGACCGAGACGACCATCATGGACGATCCACAGGGGGCGGCACGCATGTTTCAGGCCCTGCGCAGTGTCGGAATCCTGCTCGCGGTCGACGATTTCGGCAGCGGCAACGCGTCGTTGATGCAGCTCAAGCAGCTCCCCGCCGACACCCTGAAGATTGATCGCTCCTTCATCCGCGACCTGGAACAGGGCGAAAGCAACGTGAATCTTGTCCGCGCGATCGTGCTGATGGCCCGCACCCTGGGGCTGGAACTGATTGCGGAAGGCGTGGAAACGCAGCGCCAGGCCGATATCCTGCAGGAACTGGACTGCCAGCACGCCCAGGGCTTCCTGTTCTCGCACCCCGTGCCATTTGCAGACTGGCGGGCCCTGTTGCGCAAGGGCACCATCACGCCCGCCTGATCGCTGCGAACCAAGGCACCCGCGGCCGTTCAGGGATCCGGTGAGCCCGTCAGGCGGCCCGGGTCCAGCAACTCGGCAAGCCGGTCGCGCGGGATATCCGTATGCTCCGCCGCGACCTCGATGATCGGGCGCCCGGAGGCATAGGCCTCCTTCGCGATCCGCGCTCCGGCCTCGTAACCAATCTCCGCGTTCAGTGCCGTTACCAGGATCGGATTGCGATCCAGCGCCGCGCGCAATGCCTCCTCGTTCACGGTGAAGCCGGCGATCGCGCGATCCGCCAGGTGCTCGGCCGATCCCGCCAGTAACTCAATCTGGTTCAGCAGATTGTCGGCGATCAACGGCAGCCCGACGTTGAGCTGGAAATTACCGCCCTGCCCGGCGGCGGAAATTGCCGCGTCCAGCCCCACGACCTGCTGGGCCGCCATAATCACTGCCTCCGGAATGACCGGATTCACCTTGCCCGGCATGATCGAACTGCCCGGCTGCAAGGCCGGGAGCGCGATCTCGCCCAGGCCCGCCAGCGGGCCGGAGTTCATCCAGCGCAGGTCATTGGCAATCTTGATCAGACTGATGGCCACCGTGCGCAACTGGCCGGAGAGCTCCACCGCGGTGTCCTGGCTGGCCAGTGCGGCGAATCCGTTGGGCTCGCGCACGAACGCGATCCCGGTACGCTCGGCCAGGCGGCGGGCGACCCGATCGCCGAACTCCGCGGGTGCATTGATTCCGGTGCCCACTGCCGTGCCGCCAATCGCCAGGCGTGCAAGCCGTCCGCCGGTATCCTCCAGCCGTTGCAGGTCGAGCTCGAGCTGGGTGCGCCAGCCGGAGAGCTCCTGGCTCATCCGCACCGGCATCGCGTCCATCAGGTGAGTCCGCCCGGTCTTCACGATGGGGGTCAGCTCGTGCTCGCGGCGCGCGAGCGTGGCAATCAGGTGGCGCAGGGCCGGAACCAGTTCCCGCTCAAGCTGCCGCGACGCCGCCACATGCAAAGCGGTCGGGATGACGTCGTTGGAGCTCTGCGAACGATTCACGTGGTCGTTCGGATGCACCTCGGTGTCCGCGGTGCCGGCCAGGTACGCAATGACCTCGTTCATGTTCATGTTGGTGCTGGTACCCGAGCCGGTCTGGTACACGTCCACCGGAAACGCATCGGCATGCTCGCCGCTGGCGATCGCCTCCGCCGCCAACACGATCGCCCCCGCCACCGAATCGTCGAGTTGTCCCAGCGCCAGGTTGGCCTCCGCGCAGGCCGCCTTGGTCTCCGCCAGTGCCTGGATAAAGGCAGCAGGCATGCGGCGCCCGCTGATCCGGAAGTTGTCGACCGCGCGCTGGGTCTGGGCACCCCACGGGGCGTCTGCCGGGACCTCGACCGCGCCAAGGCTGTCCTGTTCCTGTCGCGTCGCGGGCTTGCTCATGTCCACCTCCTGGTTTGCCGCCCCGGTCGGGGTGCTGTATTGCGATCAAGCGGATTAGTATACTGCGCCGCCAGCCCCGAACCCGACCCCGGAACGCCCATGTCCCCGAGCTCCCTGACCGCGATCAGCCCCGTCGACGGCCGCTATGCCCGCCACACCCGCGAACTCGCCCCGTATTTTTCCGAACAGGGACTGATGCAGGCCCGCGTACGGGTCGAGATCGCCTGGCTCAAGGCACTGGCCGGGGAACCGGCGATCACCGAGGTGCCGGCACTGACCGAAACGGCCAGCGCGAACCTCGATGCGATCGCGCAAGGCTTCGACGAGGCCGGTGGTGCCCGTGTCAAGGAGATCGAGGCGACCACCAATCACGACGTCAAGGCAATCGAGTACTACATCAAGGAACGAATGGCGGAACACGCCGATCTGCAAGGCCAGATCGAGTTCGTGCACTTCGCCTGCACCTCCGAGGACATCAATAACCTGGCCTATGGCGTGATGGTACGCGAGGCCCGCGACCAGGTGATGCTCCCGGCGCTGGACGCGATCCTTACGCCACTGCGAGAGCTGGCGGAGCGTCTCGCCGACCAGCCGATGCTGGCGCGCACCCATGGCCAGCCCGCCTCGCCCACCACCATGGGCAAGGAACTGGCGAACGTAGTGCGACGCCTGGACCGCCAGCGATCCGGGATCGCGGGGGTGGCGTGCCTCGGCAAGATCAACGGCGCGGTAGGCAATTTCAACGCGCATTCGGTCGCCTACCCGGAAGTCGACTGGCCGGCCCTGTCACGGCGCATGATCGAGAGCCTCGGACTCGTGCCCAATACTCACACCACCCAGATCGAACCGCACGATTTCCTGGCAGAGCTGTTCCACGCCCTCATGCGCGCGAACACCATCCTGCTGGATGCCGCCCGCGACATCTGGGGCTACATCTCGCTGGGCTACTTCAAGCAGAGGGTCGTCGCCGGCGAGGTGGGTTCCTCCACCATGCCGCACAAGGTAAACCCGATCGACTTCGAGAATGCCGAGGGCAACCTGGGCCTGGCCAACGCGCTGTTCGATCATCTGGCGTCCAAGCTGCCCGTCTCCCGGTTCCAGCGCGATCTCACCGACTCTACCGTACTACGCAACATCGGCATGGCCTTCGCCTGGTCGCTGATCGCCTACAAGTCCTTTGGCCGCGGCCTTGGCAAGCTGGACATCGAGCCCGGACGCCTGGCCGAGGATCTGGACCAGAACTGGGAGGTGCTGGGCGAAGCGGTACAGACCGTGATGCGGCGCTACGGCATCGAATCGCCCTACGAGAAGCTCAAGGAACTCACACGGGGCCAGCGCATCACGCCTGAGGCCCTGGGCGAATTCATCGATCGCCTGGAGATCCCGGACGAGGCCAAGGCACGCCTGCGCGAATTGTCCCCGGGGCGCTACACCGGGCTCGCGCCCGGGTTGGCGCGCGAGCGCTGAAGCGCGTGGCGGCTCCGGATCCCGATGCCCCGCTCGCGTTGCTGGGCGGCCTGACGCCGCGCACCTTTCTGCGCGAATACTGGCAGCAGCGCCCGCTGCTGGTACGCGGTGCGATCCCGAACTTCGCGAATCCGATCGAACCCGATGACCTGGCAGGCCTGGCGGGTGACCCCGATGCCAGCAGCCGCCTGGTGTTCGGGCATCCCGAACGCCATGACTGGGACGTCGAGTACGGACCTTTCGAGGCCGCGCGCTTCGCGGGCCTCCCGGACCGGGACTGGACCCTGCTGGTCTCGGATGTGGAACGTTTCTGGCCGGACGGACCGGGCTTTCTCGAACAGTTCGACTTTGTTCCGCGCTGGCGCCGGGACGACCTGATGATCTCCTACGCCGTGCCCGGCGGCTCGGTGGGCCCGCATGTCGACGCCTATGACGTCTTCCTGTTCCAGGCGGCCGGCCACCGGCGCTGGCAGATTCAGGAGCCTCCGGGGTCGCCGGAATGCCATGACGACCTGCCACTGGCCATCCTGCGGGCCTTTGATGCCACCGAGACTTGGGAGCTGGGCCCCGGCGACCTGCTCTACCTCCCGCCCAATCTGCCCCACCTGGGGGTGTCACTCAAGGCTGAATGCATGACCTGGTCGATTGGTTTCCGGGCGCCTGCGATCCTCGACATCCTGACCGGGTTCCTGGAGGAGCGCGCCAACGTAATCGGCGACGAGGCCCGCTTCGAGGACCCGGGGCGGCCGCCGGCGGACCACGCGGCCGAGATCCCGGTCGGCGACCGCCACGAGCTGCGAGACGCCCTGCGCGCGCTTCTGGCAGCGGACGACGCCGACCTGGATGCCTTCCTGGGCCGGTTCCTGACCCGTCCCGCCGGGAACGTCGAACTGGCCCCCGATTCGGGTGAATCGGAACCACGTCCCATCAGCACCCGCTATCGCCTGCATCCCGAGGTCCGGCGCGCATGGTTCCGGGGACCGGAAGGCCCGGTACTGTGCATTGCCGGGAACGACTACGACGCGGGCGAACTGGACCCGGAAAATCTGGAACGTTTCTGCGCCGCCGAGACGCTGGCAGCGACGGACTGGCAAGCGGGCATTCCGGAGATTCGCAGGATCCTTCACGACGGCCTGGAACAGGGCTGGCTGGAGCCGGACACCGAGTCCCGCTGAGCAAATCCCTGCTGCGGCTCGACAACTTACGCCGGAGTGCGCAAGAATCCGGTCATCCAGGGCCGACAGGAACCACCGTGATCCGATTTTTCCTACTGTTCCTGCTGATCCAGGGCGTGTTGTTCGCGGCCGAACTGACACCACCGGCACAGGCCCACGTCGTGCAGCCGTTCACCAGCGGCCTGGCCTGGGTGTCGGGGCACCTGATCGAACTGACCGGACGCGAGATCATCGCCAGTGGCGTAATCATCCGCGACGTATCGACCCAGTTCGCGGTCGAGATCGCGGCCGGCTGCAATGGTGTAGAGGCGATGATTCTGCTGGTCGCCGCGATGCTCGCCTTCCCCTCTCCGTGGCGCTACAAGCTCGCGGGTATCCTGGTCGGCATTGTCGCGATCCAGGGCCTGAACCTGGTGCGGATCGTGTCGCTGTTCTTTCTGGGCATGTGGAACGAAACGGCCTTCGAATGGGCGCATCTGTACGTCTGGCAGGCCCTGATCATGCTGGATGCCCTGGCGGTCTGGCTGCTGTGGCTGCGTGCCCTGCCACGCACCGGGGCCCGCCCGGGCAGCGGCGGCAACGGTGACGGTGATGCTGCGCCTGCGGCCGCGTAGTTTCCTCGGCAGGTTTTTCCTGCAGACGCTGATCTGGCTCCCGATCGCGTTCTTCGTCTGGTATCAGGCGGCGTGGCTGTTTACCCTGCCCACCGCCTGGTTGACCGAACTGGTCCTTAACCTGATTCACCCCGGTGCGGTGGAGCAGATCGAGGGCCTGGGGCGCGAGACCGTCATCGTGACCGGCTTCGAAACCCCGGCCATGGATGCCCAGGGCAATCCGGTCATGGGCCAGGTCATACTGCCGCTCAACCCGCTGATCTACAGCTGGAATCTGCCGGTGCTGCTGGCCCTGCTATTCGCCGCCGACGAGCGTTTCTTCTCGAGCAGCAAGCTGATTGCCGGATATTTCCTGCTCATTCCGGCGCATGTATGGGGCCTGACCTTTGACGCCCTGCGCGCGCTTGCCCTGCAGGGTGGAGCGGATATCCGGGAGGAACTGGGCTTCTCGAGCTGGACCCTGGAATTCATTGCACTGGGCTACCAGTTCGGCTATCTGATGCTGCCGTTTATCGCTGTGGCCACCATCTGGATCGTCCTCAACCTGCGGCTGGTAGAGAGCCTCCTGGAGCGCAACAGCATTACCGTTGACCGACGCGATTAAGCCACGAGGGCCGGCCTCAGGCCGTCTGCAGACAGGCCGCGGCGGCGCGCTCGATCAGTGCCGGCCCCGCATCCTGTCGCTGCACACCCTCGGTGAGCGTCCGGCGCCACTGGCGTGCACCCGGCCGCCCATGAAAAAGGCCCAGGATATGGCGCACCAGGCGCGCCATCGGCACGCCCTCCGCCTGCAGGGCCGCGGTGAGGTGCAGCAGATCCGCGATCACCTCGTCCAGCTCGGGAATGCCTCCTTCCCCGAAATACAGCGCATCCACTGCCATCAGGCTGGTGGGCTGATGATAGGCATGACGACCGAACATGACCCCGTCCACTCGGTCCAGGTGCGCGCGTGCCGCGGAAACGTCATTGAGGCCCCCATTGAGCACTACGGTCAGCTCGGGGAATTCCTGCTTCAGGCGATATACCCGACCATAGTCCAGTGGCGGCTTCTCGCGGTTATCCTTCGGGCTGAGTCCCTGCAGCCAGGCCTTCCGCGCATGCACGATGAACTGGCGACACCCGGCCTGTGCCACACGCTCCACGAAGGCGCGCAGGTCGGCATCCGAGTCCTGATGATCAATCCCGATGCGGTGTTTGACCGTGACCGGAACATCGACCTCGGCGCGCATCGCCGCCACGCACTCGGCGACCCGCTCCGGCTCGGCCATCAGGCAGGCCCCGAAGGTGCCCGACTGTACCCGGTCCGACGGGCAGCCCACATTCAGGTTGATCTCGTCGTAGCCGCGCTCCGCAGCGATCCGGGCCGCCTGTGCCAGGACGCCCGGATCCGATCCCCCAAGCTGCAACGCCAGCGGGTGCTCCACCGGGTCGAAGCCCAGCAATCGGTCGCGGTCGCCATGGAGCACGGCATTGGCGTGCACCATTTCGGTGTACAGCCGCGCACGACGGCTCAGCAGGCGATGAAAACGCCGGCATACCGAGTCGGTCCAGTCCATCATCGGCGCCACACAGAAGCGCCAGTTCGGGTTTTCCATCGTCCTTTCCGCTGAAGATCCCGCTCGGGGAGACAGACACGCGTTCTACGCCGCCCGGCGGGGCCCCGCAAGTCCCCGATCGCCGGGGTGGGTCCGGGGGGATGCCGCGGGGCATTTCCGGTAGACTGCGCGCCGAACCGAAACGCCCGAGTAGCGCTCCCGATGCCCGACGCCCGCACCCTTGTCCTGAGTGCCCCGATCATCCTTCCGGTCGTTCCGCGCGGTTCGGTCCTCGAAGACCATGCCCTGGTGATCGAGGACGACACGATCCGCGCGATCCTGCCGCGTGACGTGGCGTTGCGCCAGTACCCGGACGCCGAACAACATCATCGCGACGGACACGCCCTGATCCCCGGCCTGGTCAACGCGCATACCCATTCCGGCATGAGTTTGTTGCGCGGGGTCGGCAGCGACCAGCCGTTGATGGACTGGCTGAAACGCTATATCTGGCCGGCCGAGGGCAAGCTGCTCGCCCCCGATTTTGTGCAGGCCGGAACCCGGCTCGCGATCGCCGAGATGCTGCGCGGGGGCACCACCTGTTTCAGCGACATGTACCTGTTCGTGGCGGACGCCGCGCGAGTGATTGACGCAAGCGGTATCCGTGCGGCACTGGGCCTCACGGTGTTCGATTTCCCCACACCCTGGGCACGCACCGCCGACGAGTACTTCGAACGCGGCGCCGAGGTAGTGGACGCCTGGGGCGGCCACCCGCGGATCCGTTTCACCGTGGCGCCCCACGCACCCTACACCGTGGGCGATGCCAGCCTCCGCCGCGTGGCCGCGCGTGCGCGCGAACTGGACGTCCCGATCCACATGCATGTCCACGAGACGGCCGGCGAGATCGCCGATGCCGAACAGGCCGGACAGCCGCGCCCCCTCGCCCGCCTCGCGGCCCTCGGGTTACTGGACCAGCCGTTCGTCGCCGTGCACATGACCCAGGTGGACGAACAGGACCTGAATCTGCTGGCCGGGCGCCCCGTATCGGTCGCCCATTGCCCCGAATCCAACCTGAAGCTGGCCTCCGGGTTCTGTCCGGTCGCGCGCCTGCAGGCCGCTGGCGTAAATGTCGCGCTGGGCACCGACGGCACCGCATCCAACAACGATCTCGACATGCTTGGCGAGATGCGCACCGCTGCGCTACTGGCGAAGGGCGTGAGTGGCGATGCCGCAGCCCTTCCGGCGACCCGGGCGCTGGAGATGGCCACGCTGGACAGCGCGCGCGCGTTGGGCCTGGATGCCCGGATCGGCTCGCTGGAGGTTGGCAAGCAGGCCGACGTGGTCGCCATCGACCTTCGCTCACTCGAGATGCAGCCGGCCCACGAACCTCACGCCCAGATCGTGTATGCGACCACCCGCGAGGCGGTCACCGATGTGTACGTCGCCGGGCGCCCATTGCTCCGCGACCGGGAACTGCTTACGCTGGATCAGTCGGCCATCCTCGCGGAGTCCGAACGCTGGCGCACCCACGTCCAGAATGCACTGCCCGCCACTACCGCCTGAACGGGACACCCATGAACGCCGAAGCCCATTCGCCCGCGGGCGACAACGTCGATACCGCCGAGGTCCACAAGTTTACTGCGCGCGCGCACGACTGGTGGGACCCGCAGGGCCCCTTCGCGACCCTGCACGCGATCAACCCCCTGCGTCTCGAATGGATCGACCGGCATGCGGATCTCGCCGGCAAGGAGGTACTCGATGTCGGTTGCGGCGCGGGGATTCTGGCCGAGGCGATGGCCGTTCGGGGCGCGACGGTCACTGGCCTGGACGCCGGTGCGGAACACCTGGAGGTCGCACGGGAACACGCGACCGGCAACGGGCTGCAGATCCGCTATTTGCACACCACTGCCGAGGCGCATGCCGAGCAGCATGCCGCGCAATACGACGTGGTGACCTGTCTGGAGATGCTGGAGCACGTCCCGGACCCGGACGCGGTGATCGCCGCGCTGGCGCGGCTGGTGCGTCCGGGCGGCTGGCTGTTCCTGTCCACCATTAACCGGACCCCGCGGGCGTTTGCGGAGGCGATTGTCGGCGCCGAGTACCTGCTCCGGATGCTCCCGACCGGGACCCATGAATACGGCCGCTTTATCCGTCCTTCCGAACTGGCCACGGGCCTGCGGCGCCATGGCCTGGCTGTCAGCGCCATGACCGGCCTGACGTATTGCCCCCTGACCGGGCGTTATCGTCTGGTGCCACGTACCGACGTGAACTACCTCCTCGCGGCGCGCTTCCAAGGGTCGCCCCCGGACGCCGCACCCGGGACATGAGCGAGGCCCTTGGCGCCGTCCTGTTCGATCTGGACGGAACACTCCTGGACACGGCCCCCGATATGCACGCCGCACTCTCGATCCTGATGGCCGAGAACGACCGTGCTCCACTGCCGTTCGCTGCGGTGCGTGATCACGTCTCGCATGGTTCCCAGGCGCTGGTCGCGCTGGGGTTTCCCGACGTCTCCCCGGAATACACCGAGACCCTGAAGAGACGCTATCTGGAGATCTATGCCCGCGACCTGTGCCGGGCAACCCGCCTGTTCCCCGGTCTGGATACCGTGCTGAATGCGATCGAGGATCGCGGCTGGGCGCTGGGCGTGGTCACCAATAAACCGGGCTGGCTGACCGAGCCGCTGCTGGACGCACTGGGACTGACGCCACGCATGGCGGCGATTGTCTCCGGCGACAGCCTGCCGCAGCGCAAGCCGGACCCGGAGCCGATGTGGCTCGCGGCTCGCCAGACCGGCCTCGAGGCGTTCCGACATTGCTATTGGGGCGACGCCGAACGCGACATTCGCGCCGGACGCACCGCCGGGATGCGGACCCTGATCGCGAACTGGGGGTATATCGATGCCGACCAGAACCCGGAGGACTGGGGCGCGGATGGCGCCCTTGATCATCCCGAGGATTTCTGGTCCTGGTACCGCGCGGCGATCCATTCGCCGCGCGGCCTGGCATCCTGAGCCGCGCCCGGTTCGAATCCTTCCCGCCGAGGCCCCGATGACTCAAAGTACCGAATTGCGCGCCGCTTATGGTTTCTGTCACCAACGCGTCGCCGCCCACTACGAGAACTTCCCGGTCGCTTCCTGGCTGCTGCCGCGCCACTTGCGCGGCCCGGTGGCCGCAATCTACTGCTTTGCCCGGACGGCCGACGACCTGGCCGACGAGGACCCGCGGCCGGTACCCGAACGGCGCGCGGACCTGGAAGCGATGCGGGCACACATACTGGAACTGGAGTCGCCCGAGGCGGAATCGGAACCGGAGTGGAAGGCGCTCGCCGACGCGTGCCAGCGTCACGCCCTGCCGGTGCAGCCCTTTTCCGATCTGATTGATGCCTTCATCCAGGATCTGGACCAGAAACGCTATGCGACCTTCGGCGAGGTCATGGAATACTGCCGGCGCTCGGCCAATCCGGTGGGACGCTTGCTGCTGCACCTCTACACGAATCCGAGCGACGAGATGCTGGGTCATTCGGATGCGATCTGCTCGGCCTTGCAACTGATCAACTTCTACCAGGATCTGCGTCAGGACCTCGAAGAAAACGACCGGATCTACCTCCCGCAGGAAGACATGGCGCGCTACGGGGTCAGCGAGACACTGCTGGCCAGCGGTGTTACCAGCCTGCCGCTACGCAATCTGATGCAGTTCCAGTATGCGCGGGCCGACCGCCTGCTGCGCGCCGGGGCCCCTCTCGGCGGGATGCTGGGCGGACGCATGGGGCTGGAGGTGCGTGCCATCGTCAATGCGGGGGCCCGGGTGCTCTGGCGGCTGCGGCAACAGGACGATGTCTTTGCACGTCCGCGTCTGCGCCCGCGCGACAAGTGGATCGTGTTGCGACAGAGCCTGTTTCCCCGCCGGCGGCACCGGGCATAGCCCGGCCGTTCGCGCCTTGTCGGCTTGGCCGGGTTCGGCATCCGGCGGTTGGTCACCGGGGCTGCGCCCCGGCGCCCTGCGCCGGTGTGTACGGTGGTTTCATCCCGGCCGCCTGGCTGGCGGCCGGGGCGCAGCCACCGGAAATACTGGAATCGGCCCCAGGGCGACCAGACCGGCGGTGGACGCAGGAGCTCGCAGGGCCTACACCACCTTGCTGTAACGCTGGCCCGAATCCGCCCCCAGATAGGCATCAAACGCCATCGCGATATTGCGCAGCAACAAGCGCCCGCGCGGCTGCACCTCCAGGCGCTGATCGCCGATGGCGATCAGGCCATCGGCCTCCATCTCCCGCAGCCGCGCCAGGGCATCGGCGAAATGCTCGCGGAACTCGATGCCGTGGCGGTCGCCGATGCGGGCGAAGTCGATGCACGAATGGCACATCAGTTCGGTGATGACCTCGCGGCGCAGACGGTCCTCGGCGGTCAGTTCAACCCCGCGGAAAACCGGCAGACGTCCGGCATCCAGGCGTGCGTAATAGGCCTCTAGATCGCGCTGGTTCTGACTGTAGGTCGCCCCGACCTTGCCGATCGCGGTCGGGCCCAACGCCACCAGATCATACTCGGCGCGCGTGGAATAACCCTGAAAGTTGCGCTGCAGGGTACCGGCGCGCTGCGACACCGCGAGTTCGTCGTCGGGAAGCGCGAAATGATCCATGCCAATGTACACATAGCCGGCATCAGTCAGGCGCCGAATGGTGGTCTCGAGAATCGCCAGCTTTTCCGCTGCGTCCGGCAGTTCCGCCTCGCGAATCTGGCGTTGCGTCTTGAACAGGTGTGGCAGGTGCGCATAGTTGTAGACGGCCAGGCGTTCCGGCCGCAGCTCCAGAGCACGCTCCAGGGTATGGGTGTAGCTCTTTACCGTCTGCAGGGGCAGACCATAGATCAGGTCGAAGTTGGTCGAGGTAAACCCGTGCTCGCGGGCCTGGGCCACCACCCGCGCAGTTACCTCGAAGGGCTGGATGCGATTCACTGCCCGCTGCACATCGGGATCGAAGTCCTGGACCCCGATACTGACCCGGTTGAAGCCGAGCTCGGCCAGCAGCGGAATGGTGGCGTCGCGCACCGCGCGCGGATCGATCTCGATGGAGAATTCGCGTTCGTCACTCCTATCCAGGCGGAAGTGCCGCCCCAGGACGGCCATGATCCGACGCAGGTCGTCGTCGCCCAGATAGGTCGGTGTGCCTCCACCAAAGTGGAGCTGACGCACCGGACGCTCCGGGTCGAACAGCGCACCCTGTAGCTCGGCCTCTTTCTCCAGATAATCCAGGTAAGCCGAGGCGCGGCGGTAATTGCCGGTGATGACCTTGTTGCAGGCACAGTAGAAACAGACCGTGTCGCAGAACGGAACATGCACGTACAGCGACAGGGGCCGCCCGGCACCCTCGCCATTGGTCGCCGCGGCGGCCGCCGCATAGGCCATGTCGTCGAACCCCTCGTGGAACTGCGGGGCGGTGGGATAAGACGTGTAACGCGGCCCGGAGACGTCATACCGGCGCAGGACCTCGGGATCGAAAATCAGCGTCTGTTCCATGGGTTCCCCGGAAAATCGTGGCAATTGGTCGATTCTAGTGCGTACAGCCGGCATGTCCCTTGATGCAGGTCATGCGGCGACCATCCACCCCCGCCCGTGCTAGCCTTCTCATCCCTGTACCAACCCCCTGCTACGAGAACGCATGTCCCCCGACGAGTACTGCGAGGAAAAGGCCGCCCGGAGCGGGTCCAGCTTTTACTACGCCTTTCGTTTTCTGGAGCCGGAGCGGCGCCGCGCGATTACCGCGCTGTATGCGTTCTGCCGCGAGGTTGACGACATCGTCGACGAGATCGGCGAGGAAAGCGTGGCGCGCACCAAACTGCAATGGTGGCGCGAGGAGATCGGCCACCTGTTTGAAGGCGCGCCGCGGCACCCGATCAGCCAGGCCCTGCAACCACACCTCGCCGCCTTCGACCTCGGACGCGAGTACTTCGACGAGATCATCGACGGCATGCAGATGGACCTCGACTACGACAGCTATCCCGATTTCACCACGTTGTCGCTGTACTGCTACCGCGCAGCCAGTGTGGTCGGCATCCTGTCTGCGCAGATCTTTGGCTATTCCGACCGCCGCACCCTGAAGTATGCCCATGATCTGGGGATGGCCCTGCAGTTGACCAACATCCTGCGCGACGTCCATGAGGACGCGCTGCGCGGCCGCGTGTATATCCCCATGGACGAACTAAGCCGGCATGGCGTCCGTCCCGAGGAGTTCCGGGTCAACATCACCGATGAACGCCATCGGGCGCTGTTCGCCGCGCAGGCCGAACGTGCACGGCGCTACTATCAGCGTGCCGAGGAGCACCTCCCCGCACCGGATCGCTATCGCCAGCGTCCGGGGCTGATCATGGCGGCGATCTACCAAAGCCTGCTGGACGAGATCGAAGACGACGGTTTCCGGGTATTGGAACACCGCGTGCGTCTCACCCCGCTGCGCAAGCTCTGGATCGCCTGGCGTACCGCGCGCCGCCTGAAGCGTGAACACCGCCGCCTCGCCTGAGTGCGGCGCGGCGCCTGCGGGCGCCGCAGCGCCGGTAGCGGTGATCGGAGCCGGATGGGCCGGCCTCACCGCGGCCCTCGCGGTGGCGCGCGCAGGCCTGCCGGTTCACCTGATCGAGGCCGCCACCACCCCTGGGGGCCGGGCCCGCAGTCTGACCCTGGACGACGTCCCGCTGGACAACGGCCAGCACATACTGGTCGGTGCCTGCCATGCCACGCTGGCACAAATGCGCTCGGTCGGCGCCGCTCCGGAACACTGCCTGCAGGCCCTTCCATTTGGATTGCGGCTTTTCGCCCCGGGCCAGCCCCTTCCGGCCCTGGCCCTGGAGCCGCGCGCGCCGCACCTGCCCGGCCTGGCGCTGAGCCTGTGGCGTGCGCTCCCGGGGCAGCCGCTCGGGAGTCGTTTCCGGGCGGTGCTTGGCGCCGGCCGCATGCTGCGGCACCCACCCCGCAACGACGTTTCGGTGCAGGAGTGGCTGGAACACCACCGGCAGCCGCCGGCCCTGGTCCATGCCCTGTGGGAACCTCTGTGCCTGGCAATCATGAACACCCCCCTGCGCCAGGCCTCGGCCTGTATCTTCCAGCACGTACTCGCCGAGGCGCTGAACCGGGGCGCCGATACGGCCCGCCTGCTGATACCGACTCGGCCCCTGGGGGCCCTGTTTCCGGAACCGGCGATCGCGGAGCTGCGCGCGCGCGGCGGGGCCGTCGAGCTCGGGCGTCGGATCACCCGAATCGAACCGAGCGAAGGAGCTGGCTACCGCTTGCACGACCGCCGCGGGGCCCACAGCAACGCGCGGGCAGTGATCCTGGCGACCGCGCCATCCGCCACCGCCCGGCTGCTGCCCGATACCCCCGAACTGCGGGCCACACGCCAGGCCGTGCACCAGATGGGTGCGCGCAGTATCTGTACTGTCTACCTGCGCTATGCGCGCGCGCTGTCCCTGCCGCCCCTGCAAGGACTGCTGGATCAGCATGGCCAGTGGCTGATCCCGCGCGCGCTGGCCGGTGCCCCGCACTGGCTGGCGGTGGTGATCTCGGCCGCCGACGACCAGCCCGCACGAACGCCCGATACACGCTGGCGTGAGGTCGCCCTGGCGCTGCGGGCGACCTTTCCCGATCTGGGACCACCGCTCCACGGCCATGCCATCTGCGAGCGCCGCGCCACCCTCGACGCCCGGGTCGGTATCGACCGGATCCGGCCGTCCTCGACAACCGCCTGGTCGGGACTCTACCTGGCCGGTGACTACCTGACCCCCGGTCTGCCGTCGACCCTCGAAGCGGCGGTACGGTCTGGATTAGAATCGGCGCACAAGCTACTGGAGAATCTGCCTTGACCGACCTCGATATCGAACGCCTGCTGGACTACCGGCCCGAACCCGGTGCGTTTACCGACCGGGTGATCCTGATCACCGGCGCGGCGGATGGGATTGGTCGGGCTCTGGCCGAGGCCTGCGCAGCGGCCGGGGCCACCGTGGTCCTGCTCGACAAGGACATCAAGGGTCTGGAATCGGTCTACGACGCGATCGAGCAGAGCGGGCATCCGCAGCCCGCGATCTATCCCTTGAATCACGAGGGCGCCACGGTCAAGGACTACGGCGACCTCGCCGAGAATATCCGCGACTCGCTCGGGCGCCTCGACGGGCTGGTGCTGAATGCCGGCTGGGCCGGCACCCTGACCCCGATGAAGGGCTATGACCCGGAACTCTGGTTCAAGGTGATCAACAGCAACCTGCACGGCCCGTTCTTTCTCGCCCAGGCAGTGCTGCCCCTGCTGGAGGCCAGCCCGACCGGCGCCCTGGTGGTCTCCGCACAGGATGCCCGCAAGCCGTTCTGGGGCGCTTTCGGGATGGCCAAGGCGGCCCAGGACGCCATGATCGACATCCTGGCCGGTGAACACCGCCACGAGAAAGGCTTCATTCACGTCAACGGGGTGGATACGGGGCCGGTCCGCACGCGCTTCCGCGCCGGGCACTATCCGGCCGAAAACGCGGATGCCCTGCCCGGCCCCGAGGCGGTCGTCGGGCCCTATCTCTACCTGCTCGATCCCGGCGATCCCGCCGTGACCGGCCAGCACCTGCGTTTGGAGGGTCATGTCCCGGTGCCACCGCGCACCGAGGCCTCGGAGACCTGACCTCTCCCGGGCAGGAGAACGGGTCGTTTCAGCGTGGTTTGCGCGCCTTCGACGGACGACCAGCAGGGCCACGCGACTTGTCCTTGCCCTGCTTCGCCGTCGTTTGACCCCGGGGTGCAGCCGCGGCCTCCAGGCCCTGGTGCTGGGTGCGGAACGCACCACCACGTTTCTTGAGGGCCTTGCCACCACGGGTGAGACGCCCACCGGCGGCGGGTCGCGCCCCGCCCTTGGCGGCCCCGGTGCCCGCCGGCTGCCAGGACGGGATCAACTGATGCCTGCCATTGCCGATCAGATCCGCGCGCCCCATGCGTTTCAACGCGTCGCGCAGAAGCGGCCAGTTGTGCGGGTCGTGGTAGCGTAGAAAGGCCTTGTGCAGGCGCCGGGCACGCATCCCGCGCGCGACCGGGACCCGTTCGGCCGCGTTGCGCCGCACGCCCCGCAGCGGGTCCCTCCCGGAATGCCACATCGCGGTCGCCAGGGCCATCGGGCTGGGCAGAAAGGCCTGCACCTGATCCGCGCGAAATCCGTTTTCCTTTAGCCACAGCGCGAGATTCAGCATGTCCTCGTCGGTGGTCCCCGGGTGCGCGGCGATGAAGTACGGGATCAGGTACTGCTCCTTGCCGGCCTGACGCGAATACTTCTCGAACATCGAACGGAACCGCTCGTAACTGCCCATTCCAGGCTTCATCATCCTTGATAGAGGCCCAGTTTCAGTATGTTCCGGAGCAATCTTCAGGTAGCCTCCCACATGGTGGCTGACCAGTTCTTTCACGTATTCCGGGGATTCGATCGCCAGGTCGTAGCGCAGCCCCGAGGCAATCAGGATCTTACGGATGCCGGGCAGCGCGCGGGCCTTGCGATACAACCGAATCAGCGGCGCATGATCGGTGTCCAGGTTCTTGCAGATGCCCGGATAGACACAGGACAGACGTCGGCAGCTGCGCTCGATCTCCGGGTCCTTGCAGGCCAGCCGGTACATGTTCGCGGTCGGACCGCCGAGGTCCGAGATCACGCCGGTAAAGCCCTCGACCTTGTCGCGAATCTCCTCGATCTCTCGCAGAACGCTCTGTTCCGAGCGGCTCTGGATGATGCGTCCCTCGTGCTCGGTAATCGAGCAGAAGGTACAGCCGCCGAAACAGCCCCGCATGATGTTCACCGAGAAACGGATCATCTCCCATGCGGGGATCCGCGCATCCCCATACGCGGGATGCGGGGCACGCGCATAGGGCAGATCGAACACCGCGTCCATCTCCGGCGTGGTCAGCGGGATGGGCGGCGGGTTGAGCCAGACCTCCTTGTCGCCGTGGCGTTGCACGATGGCGCGGGCGTTGCCCGGATTGGTCTCCAGGTGCAATACCCGAGAGGCATGCGCATACAGTACGGGGTCCGCCCGAACCTGCTCGTAAGCCGGAATACGGATCACGGTCCGTTCGCGAGGGGTCCCGCGCGGGATGTCGCGGTGAAACCGGACGACCCGGGCACCATTCTCCCCCGCCGCCTCGCTCGATGGGCCATCGCCATCCGCGCAGGATTCGGGCGCGACCATCGCGTAGGGATCCGGGTTCGCATCCACCGGACCCGGGATATCGATCTCGCTGGAATCCAGTTCCACGTAGCCCGTCGGGACCGCATCGCGCAGAAAAGCCGTTCCGCGCAGGTCGGTCATCTCGCGCGGGTGCTCGCCGGCCGCCACCCGGTGCGCCAGTTCCACCAGCGCGCGCTCGGCATTGCCGAACAGCAGGATGTCGGCGCGCGCATCGAGCAGCACCGAGCGGCGCACCTTGTCCTGCCAGTAGTCGTAGTGCGCGATCCGGCGCAGGCTGGCCTCGATGCCCCCGGCTACCACCGGTACATCCTTGTAGGCCTCGCGGGCACGTTGCGCGTACACGATCACCGCGCGGTCCGGACGGCGTCCGTGCACATCGCCCGGGGTGTAGGCGTCATTCGAGCGGATCTTCCGGTCAGCGGTGTAGTGGTTCACCATCGAATCCATGTTCCCGGCGGTCACGCCAAAGAACAGGTTCGGGCGTCCCAGCGCGCGGAATGGCTCGGCGGAGGTCCAGTCCGGTTGCGCGATGATACCGACCCGGAATCCCTGGGCCTCCAGCAGCCGGCCGATGATGGCCATCCCGAAGCTCGGATGATCGACATAGGCGTCGCCGGTCACCAGCACGACATCGCAGCTGTCCCACCCAAGGTCGTCCATCTCCTCGCGGGTGGTCGGGAGGAACGGCGCCGTGCCGAAACGCCGGGCCCAGTAGGGCTTGCGCGAAAACAGGGAATCGGGAACCGCTGACATGCGAGGGCTTCTTCCGGCGAACACCGGTAACGGGAAATGCGCGCATTACACGCCCGGGGACCGGCAATATCAACCCGATAGCGACGCGGGTTCTCCCGCACCCATCACGGCTTCGGCTCAGTAGCGCGCGACAAACAGGTCGACGGCCGGCTGCAGGGCCTCCCGCCAGCGCGCCTCCAGGCCGTCTTCCCAGCGCGGATCCACCTCGCGGGCCGTCTCCACCATGCACTCCAGCCAGGGCGTGTACAGCGCTGGGTCCACCGGTACCCGACCACCGCGGCTGTGGACCTCAGCCATGCGTTCCATGGTGCTGTTCACAAAGCTCTCACCCTCGGCATAACTGATGGCCGTGGCAATCGCCTGCCCCAGGGCCCGTTTCTGTTGCGAGAAATTGGTCCCCTCGAAGGCCCTGGCGACACGGGGGTCGGACGCAAGGAATCGCTCATAGAAGCGGTCGATAAAATGGCCCGCGCGCCGACAGCGGCCATAGCTCTGATGCACATCCGGAAAACCCACAATTCTCTCCTGAGCCGATCACGAAACAGTCCGAAAACCGGTGCAGGATCGCCGGAGCGCGCGGACACGCGCCCCATGATTCGTTGCGAACCACTCCCGCCGGTATATGGCCAGCGCGATATGGTCGCCAAATGCCGACCAAAGTCAACGGGCCTCCAGCACCCCGGCATACTGGATGCCCGCCAGACGGGCCAGGTCCCGATCGAAGGTGGTCAGATCGTTCGGACCGAAGTCCTCCAGCCTTTCGTGACCACAGGCGCGCGCCAGGATGGCCATCAACTCGGTCGCGGCACCCAGAAAACGCTCCAGCCTTGCGCCACCCTCCATCGGGTCGAGACGCGCCCGCAGCGTCGCGTCCTGGGTCGCAACACCGGATGGGCAGCGGTTGGTGTGGCAGATCCTCGCGCCGACACAGCCAACGGCCTGGATCGCCGCATTCCCCAGCGCAATACCATCCGCGCCCAGGGCCATCGCCTTGACGAAATCCGTCGGGGTCCGCAAGCCGCCCGTGATCAGCAGGGTGACCCGGCCACTCGCCCCATTGGCATCAAGAAAGCGACGGGCCCGCGCCAGCGCCGGAATCGTCGGTACACTGATGTGGTCCCGCAACAGGGCCGGGGAGCCACCCGTGCCGCCGCCACGCCCGTCAAGGATTACGTAGTCCGCCCCGGCCTCCAGCGCGAATCCCAGGTCCGCCTCGATATGGTTGGCCGACAGTTTGAAGCCGACCGGGATGCCACCGGTCTGCTCGCGGACCCGGTCGGCGAAACGGGCGAAATCGGCGGGCGTTTCGAGATCCGGGATCATCGGCGGGGACACCGCGTCCTTGCCCGGCTCGATGCCACGTACGCGGGCGATCTCGTCACTGACCTTCGAGCCTGGAAGGGTCCCGCCAGCCCCGGTCTTGGCGGCCTGTCCCGCCTTGAAATGGAAGGCCTGAACCCTGTCCAGAATCGCCTCCGAATAACCGAAGCGTGCGGGCCCCAGCTCGAACAGGTAACGCGAGCTCTCGGCCTGCTCCGCATCCAGCATTCCGCCCTCGCCGGAACAGATCCCCGTCCCCGCCTGCTCGGCGCCCCGTGCCAGCGCGATTTTTGCCTCGCGTGACAGGGCCCCGAAGCTCATATCGGTAACCAGTAGCGGAATTGCCAGCTCGAGCGGGCGCCGGGCCTCGGGACCGATGATCAGCCGCGACTCCACGACCGCATCCGCATCCAGTGGCCGATTCGCCAGCTGCGCGGCGAGCAGCTGCAAATCATCCCACTGGGGCAGAGTCGATCGCGGCACGCCCATGGCCACCGTCGGCCCCTGGTGCCCCACCCCCGCCAGCCCCTCGCGTGCCAGGGCATGAATCAACTCCACCTGGGGTTCGAACTCGGTATTCCGGGCTGCGGGTGGAGCGTCCTCATCCACCCTGGCGCCCGCGTCGCCGCTCTGGACTTCAGAGGCCGTACACCCGATATCCGCAGTATCGAAGGCGGCGTGGGTCCCGTCACAATAGGGCAGATGCCCGGACTGCTTGCACTGACAAAGAAACGCTTCGCCGCTTTCCTGTGCCGTAAACGCCAGTGGCTCAATACCGGAACCGGCATGCGAACCATCGCAAAACGGCTGGGTCGCGGACCGTCCGCAACGGCAGAAGTAGTATTCCTTCCCCTTTTCCAGCTCGACCCCTTTGGGCTCCACCGCGAAAATCACTGGTTCTGCCATCCTCTGCTCCTCTCTCGGTTGTCAGTCGTAACGAGCCGGTTATTCCGGATATGACAGTCGCGAAACGACAAATTTCCGGCATGACGCCAAATGCCTTCGCCCCGTATCATGGACCCGATCCCCACCGACCGGAAAACCCGATGAGCACAGTGGACCATCGTCACACACGCCGCGACTACGCCCGTTCCGAACTGCGCAGGGCCGACCTCACCCCCGCGCCTTACCCGCTGCTGGAACGCTGGCTGGAAGAAGCCCGCGAGGCGGGCAACCCGGACGCCACCGCAATGATGCTCGCAACCGCCGATGCCGATGGACAACCCTCGGTGCGCACCGTCCTGCTCAAGCACTTCGATCCCGACGGCCTGTGCTGGTACACCGACTCGCGCAGCCACAAGGGACGCGACCTCGCCGAGAACCCGCGTGGCGCGCTGCTGTTCTACTGGCCGGAAACCGAACGCCAGGTTCGCATCGAGGGCGCCGTCGAGGCCCTGCCGGGGGAAATGGCAGACGCCTATTTTGCCGAACGCCCACCGGGTAGTCGGCTGGCCGCAGCCGCCTCCATCCAGAGCCACCCGGTCGAGAATCGGGAGGCGCTGGAGACTCGCGTGCGCGAACTGGAGACCCTCCACCCGGATGGCAACGTACCCCGCGACCCGGCCTGGATCGGCTACCGGCTGCGCCCCGACCACTTCGAATTCTGGCAAGGTCGCCCCAACCGCCTGCACGACCGATTCCAGTACCAGCTTGAAAACGGCGAATGGACCACCACCCGGCTGATGCCTTGAGGGTGGGCCCGAGCTCGGCCGCCGGAATGCTATGCCCGAGCGCCCGGGATCTGCTAGGATTCGCGACGCCGTGATACCCGAGCCCAGCCCGGAGCACGCGCTACAACAACGGAGAGGTGCCGGAGCGGTCGAACGGGGCGGTCTCGAAAACCGTTGTACTCTCGCGAGTACCGAGGGTTCGAATCCCTCCCTCTCCGCCATATTCCTGCAGGGGGCCCAAGTGGCCCCTTTTGCTTGTCCGCCCCGAACGCCACGGGATTCGAACCCGAGGAATCGACAAATACGGTTCGACTGGCGACGCGCAGCGGCGCCAGAACGCCGCAGCGAAGCGAAGGCGGCCCGAAGGGCGACCGGCCCAGCCGGTCGTCATCCCTCCCTCTCCGCCATATTCCTGCAGGGGGCCCAAGTGGCCCCTTTTGCTTGTCCGCCCCGAACGCCACGGGATTCGAACCCGAGGTACAAGCGGCGCCCAGAAACGCCCCCCTGGTAGCGGTGCGCTTGTTCGCGCATGCCAAAACCGTATTCGGAATTCCGGCCAAAGCAAAGCAGAGTGCCTGGATCTCCGGCGTTGGGGCTACCCGGTGGGGGGAAAGGTCCTGCATCACCACTTCGCAGTGTCAGACATGCCACGGGGGAGCAACCCTCGGATGCCGGAACGCCGAACCCGATCTCAGCCGCGATGTGGCAGGGCCATCCCCGTCAGTTGCTTGTACAGCGACACCGCGTAGCCGTCGGTCATCCCGGCGACAAAGTCGGTCAGGTTGAGCAGCAACAGGTAGGGCTCAGTGATGCGCTGACGGTGTCCGCTCTCGGGGTCGTACTGATAGAGGAACTGGTCAGGCACCAGCGTGGCGACGGTACTGGCATGCCGCGAGGGACGGGTGCCCTCGACCTCCGCCTCGGCCGATTCGTATACCGCCTGGTGGAAGATATCGAGCAAACCGCCGATCACGCTGTAGCCTGCCGCGCAGACCTGCTGAACCTCCACGTGTTCGTAGACACGTTCGCGCGAGATGCGGGCAATTTCGTCCAGGTGCTCGCGAACCGCCAGCAGGTCCGTCAGCTCCTGACTGAACCGCCCGGCGAGGATCTCGGCCTCCTGTTCCAGGAAGGTTTCCCCCGCAGCCTCGACGAGGGCATTGATAGCCCGCGCCCGCAGGTACTCGACCCGCTCCTTGTTATCCCGCAGGCGTGCAAGACGCTGGTCGGTCGCATCCCGTTCCGAGGCCGGGAGCAGCGCCCGCAAATGTTCGCTGACCAGCGGATAGTCCAGGATACCCAGGCGGAAGGCATCCTCGAAATCGACGATCAGGTAGGCGATGTTGTCCGCCGCCTCCATCAGGAACGCCAGCGGATGCCGGCACCACACGCGCGGCTCCTGTTCCAGTAGCCCGGTGTGCCGGGCAACACCCCTGACCCAGTCTGCCTCGGCCACGAAATACCCGTATTTCTTGCGATGCACCCCCTGATCAGGGTCGATCGCAGCGGCCGGGCACGGATACTTCAGGGCCGCGCCGAGGGTGGCGCAAGTCAGTTGCAGCCCCCCGGGATTGTCCGGATTCTGCAAGCGAGTCACGACCCGGAAGCCCTGTGCATTGCCCTCGAAGTGCTCGAATTCCGCACGCTGCACCGGGCCCAGCTCCTCCAGCGCCCGATGCGCCACCGGGCTGGTCGCCACCCAGTGGCGGATCGCATCCTCACCGGAGTGCCCGAACGGCGGATTGCCGATATCGTGAGCGAGGCAGGCCGCAGCAATGATCGCGCCGATATCGCCCGCATCGATATCGGTGAAACCCTCGCGCTCGACGATCACCTCGCCGACCCGGCTCCCGAGCGAACGGCCGACACAGGAGACCTCGAGGCTATGCGTGAGCCGCGTACGGACATAGTCGCTTTCCGCCAACGGGAATACCTGCGTCTTGTCCTGCAGGCGGCGAAACGCCGAGGAGAACACGATGCGGTCGAAATCGCGCTGGAACTCGGTACGCACCGCATCCGAATCGGCCGCCACCGCACGTCCGAGGCGCTGCCGGCTCAGCAGGGTCCCCCAGTCCATTGCCTCCTGTCCGCCCATGCTCCGCGCCCCTTCTGTGCACATCGCCGCAGGATAGCGCCATTCGCCCGCGCATCGCAGCCTTGGTATCAAGCCCCCGGCCAACTCTTGACGGACTCGGGACGAGCGCCTAATCTTCCGCCTTCCTGGGCGGTTAGCTCAGCGGTAGAGCACTGCCTTCACACGGCAGGGGTCACTGGTTCGAACCCAGTACCGCCCACCAGGTTTTTCAAGGGGTTAGGTCACTTCGGCCTGACCCCTTTTTCGTTGAAATGACTCATCTGCGGGCTACGGGTCGACGTGCCGAGGTGGCCCCGGTTGCCAACCCCACCCCCTTGCCAGACAATGCCCACCCTCGGAGAGGTGGCAGAGTGGTCGATTGCACCGGTCTTGAAAACCGGCAGGGCTGCGAG
>SKNJ01000035.1 GCA_007120575.1 Thioalkalivibrio sp. | reverse complement strand
TCCAGGAACGGGTGCTGCAGCTCCAGCCCTTCCAGTGCCTTGCCCCGGGCCCGCGCCACCACCGCGCCCTCGCCCAGCGAATAGCGCTCCAGACATTCGTCTACCAGGGCATCGGCCAGCAGCAGGCGCTCGTTGTCGAGCTGCACCAGGGCATACTCCAGATCCGGATGCAGCGCGACCGCCTGGTTGGCGGGCAGGGTCCAGGGCGTGGTGGTCCAGATCACCACGCTGAGGGTGCCGGTGGAGCCGTTCGCGCCCTGGAAGCGCCGCAGCAGATCGACATCGTCGACCACCCGGAAGCGCACGTCGATCGCCTGCGAGATCTTGTCCTCGTACTCCACCTCGGCCTCGGCCAGGGCCGAGCCGCAGTCCACACACCAGTGCACCGGCTTCTCGCCCATCTGCACATGCCCGCGGCGGAAGATCTCGCCCAGCGCGCGCACGGTGTCGGCCTCGACCTGGTAGTCCATGGTCAGGTACGGGTGCTGCCAGTCGCCCAGCACCCCGAGCCGCTGGAAGTCCGCGCTCTGGCCATCCACCTGTTGCTGCGCATAGTCGCGGCAGGCCTTGCGGAAGGTCGCGGCGTCCACGTCGCGCCCGGCCTTGCCGAGGTTGCGCTCTACCTGCAGCTCGATCGGCAGGCCGTGGCAGTCCCAGCCCGGCACGTACGGGGCATCGAAACCCGCCAGGGTTCGGCTCTTGACGATGATGTCCTTCAGGATCTTGTTGACTGCGTGGCCGACATGGATCGAGCCGTTGGCATACGGCGGGCCGTCGGCGAGCACAAAGCGCGGCCGACCGGCGCAGTGCTCGCGCAACCGCCGGTAGCGGTCCTCGGCCTTCCACGCCTCCAGCCACTCCGGCTCCCGCGTTGCCAGGCCGGCGCGCATCGGGAATGCCGTCTCGGGCAGGTTCAGGGTGTCCTTGTAGGGATTCGGCGGTGCCGGTTTTCTAGCCATGAGTCAGTCCGGGTGGGCCTTGCAGGCCGATAGCAAAGAGGGTGGATTCAGTTCGTTCGGGTCAGGTGCGCGGGATTGCGGCAAGATGCGCCCGTGCGGTCTCCACGTCGCGCGCGATCTGCGCGCGCAGCGCGTCCAGGCCATCGAAGCGCTGTTCCTCGCGCACCTGGGCGACCGGCTCGAAGCACACGGCCTCACCGTACAACTCCGGCTGGCCCTCCAGCACATGCACTTCCAGGCGTTGTTCGGTGCCGTCCACGGTCGGGCGCCAGCCGATGTTCGCGACCCCGGGCAGGGCCTCGCCCGAGGCCCGCCACAGCCAGCCGGCGTACACGCCACGTAACGCCAGTGGCCACCGGCCCAGACGCACGTTCGCGGTCGGGAAGCCGATCGTGCGCCCGCGCTTCTCGCCATGCGCGACGCGCCCGTGCAGCCGATAGGGGCGCCCCAGCAGTTCCGCGACCTGCGCGAAATCCCCGGCCAGGGCCGCGGCCCGCACCCGGGTACTGCTGATCCGCCCTTCGGCGTCCGCGACCGTGGGCGTGGATTCGACCTCGAATCCGAGGCGCGCGCCCTCCGCCTGCAGCAGCATCTGATCGCCCTCGCGCCCGCGCCCGAAGCGGAAATCGTCGCCGACCAGCACATGCCGCGCGCCCAGCCGGCGGTGCAGCACCTGATCGACGAACTCCGCGGCCGGCTGGCTGGCCAGGCGCGCATCGAAGCGCAGGATCCAGACCGCGTCCAGCCCCGCGTCGCGCAGCGTGACCAGACGGTCGCGCAGGCGCTGCAGGCGCCCGGGCGGCGGGGGCGCGCCGGCGTGGGCGGCGAAGTACTCGCGCGGCAGCGGTTCGAAGGTCAGCAGGACCGGGGGGGCCGCATGTTCGGCAGCGACCGTCAGCAGGCGTTCCAGCACGGCCTGGTGGCCCCGATGCAACCCGTCGAAGTTGCCGATCGTGACCACCGCGCCCTGCACTTCGCCGAACGCCCGGCCTCCGGCCGAACCCAGCCCCCGAATCAGCCGCATTGCCCCGATTCCACGCAAAAGCGCGAGTATAACCCGCGAGGGTGGCCCCCGGCATCATCTCCGCTGCGCGATCCAGGGCCAAGGTCGACCTGGCGCCGGGGCAAAGGCGCATAAGAAGCAGGCCCGGCCAGCAGCAGCGGCACAGACCGCCAAGGCATCAAGCGTCGCGCAGGACCAGATGGCGCGGCCGCACGCCCGCCACCCACAGACTCGCCCCCAGGCTGCCCGCCCCGGCAACGATCAACCCCGCCAGCGCCAGCAGCCGGACACTCACCGACCACTCGGTCCACTGACCGAAAGCGGGTGAGAGCCAGACCAGCACCGCGGCCATCACCCCCAGCGCCACCGGCAACCCGAACCGCAGGCGTGGCAACCCCGGCCCCGGCTGGTAGATCCCCTCGCGGATCAACCCGCGGTACAACAGACCGGCGTTGATATAGGCCGAGGCCGAAGTCGCCAGCGCCAGACCCGCATGCGCGCCCGGGATCCCGGACAGATACCACGGCAGCACGAACAACCCATTCAGCACGATATTGGCGAGCATCGCGATCACCGCGATCTTGACCGGAGTACGGGTGTCCTGGCGGGCAAAAAACCCGGGCGCCAGGACCTTGATCAGGATAAAGCCCGGCAGACCCAGGGCGTAGGCGGCCAGCGCCATCGCGGTCATGTAGGTGTCCTGCTGCCCGAACTCCTGGTACTGAATCAGGGTGGCCAGGATCGGCACCGCCAGCACGACCAGGCCGACCGTCGCCGGCAGGGCCACCAGCATCGCCAGACGCAACGCCCAGTCGAGGGTCCGGCCGAAGGCCGCCGCGTCGGCCTGACTGAACTGGCGCGCCAGCCGCGGCAGGATCACCGTGCCGATCGCGATGCCGAACAGTGCCAGCGGCAGCTCCACGAAGCGGTCGCCGAAATACAGCCAGGAGATCGATCCGGCAACCAGGAACGAGGCCACCAGGGTATCCACCAGCAGGTTGATCTGGACCACCGAGGTGCCGAGGATCGCCGGCAGCATCAGCCGCGCGATCCGGCGCACCCCCTCGTGGGCGCGCCGCAGGCGCGGACGTGGCAGCAAACCCGCCCGCCACAGGAACGGAAGCTGGAACGCGAGTTGCAGGATGCCCGCCAGGAACACCCCCCAGGCAAGCGCGACGATCGGCTCTGCGAAACGCGGCGCAAGCCACAGCGCGGCACCGATCAGGGCGAGATTCAGGAACACCGGAGTGACTGCCGGTACCGCGAAGCGCCCGATGCTGTTCAGGATCCCGCCGGCCATCGCGGTGAGCGAGATGAACAACAGGTACGGAAAGGTGATGCGCAGCATCTCCACCGCGAGATCCTGGCGCCCCCCGGCCTGGGCCAGACCTGGTGCGAAGATCCAGATGAGCGCCGGGGCCGCAAGCACGCCGACCAGCGTGACGACCGCCACCACCGTCATCAACGCCCCGGCGGTGTGGTCCAGCAAGTCGCGCAGGGCTGCCGCGCCGTGCTTTTCGCGATATTCCGCGAACACCGGCACGAAGGCCTGGTTGAAGGCACCCTCCGCGAACAGCCGGCGCAGGAAATTGGGGATCCGGAACGCGACGAAGAAGGCGTCGGTGGCCGGGCCGGCGCCGAACGTGACCGCCAGCACCATGTCGCGCAGATAGCCCATGATCCGGGAGATCATGGTCATGCCACTGACAACGGCGGTGGAGCGGAACAGTCGGTTCATCAGGGGATCGATTCGCGCACGCCCGGGCCCGGTCCGGAAAGGCCCGCAGTGTACTCAAACCCCGGGGCCGGCGCCGAAGGAGCACGGGGCGGGGTGGCGAGTTGCCCCGCGCGATGGCGGGCACCGGAGCGGCTGGCGCACCATCCGCGAAGGGGTCTGCGTGGCATGGGAATCGGGGGATGGCTTCGCGGCACTTGCAAGGACCGGTCCGGGTTGGCGGGAGTGTGCGCCGGCAACGGTTCAGGGGCAGTCGCCGGGGGCCCCGGCGCGCAGCCACCAGGCCCCGGCCACCAGCGGGGCATAGGCGATCAGCACCGCGACCGCGCCGTCCAGATGCCCCAGGGCAACCAGCGCCGCGACCGGCAGCAGCCACAACAGGGTCAGGAGGCCCGCACCGAGCGCTACCGGCACGTGCGATCCGAGCATCCGGGCCGCATGCTGGTAGGCATGGCTGCGATGCGCCTGATATACGCGCTCCCCGCGCAGCAGGCGCCGCAGCAGGGTCAGCGTGGCGTCCACCACGAACACACCCAGCAGCGCCAGCCACATCCAGAGGTACTCCGGCGCGACCCAGGCCGCCTGGATCGACAGCAGCCCCAGCATCAGGCCCAGAAACCCGCTGCCGCTGTCACCCATGAAGATCTGCGCGCGCGGGAAGTTCCACAGCAGAAATCCCAGGCTCGTCGCCGCCAGCAGCGCGGGCGCCAGCCAATGCCCATCGCCCGCCAGCCAGCCGAGCAGCAGTGCGACACTGGCGCCGACGGCGAGCGCCTCGATCCCGGCGATCCCGTCGATACCGTCCATGAAGTTGTAGAGGTTCAGCAGCCAGACCAGATAGAGCAGGGCCAGGAGTTGCCCCGGCCAGCCCAGGTCCACGGGCGTGCCGAACAGCACCAGGGGCGGCAGGCCGCCCAGCCAGGCGAGCCCCCAGCCGGCGGCCAGGAAATGCGCCAGTAGCCGCCAGCCAGCCGCGACATGCCCGCGGTCATCCAGCCAGCCGACCAGGGCGACCAGCAGCCCGGCGCCGACAAGGGCGGTCAGGACAGACATGGCGACCACTTCAGCCAGCGCCAGACCGGCCAGCGCCAGCACGAACACCGCGACGATCGCCAGGCCGCCACCGCGGGGCGTCGGCCTGGAATGCGAACTGCGGGCATTCGGCACATCCAGCCACCGCTGCGCCAGCGCGTAATGGCGTAGCGCGGCCGTCAGTGCGAACGCGGCCACCATAGCCGCCAGCAGTATCGCGATCCACCCCAAGCGTTACGCCTCCCCGTACCCCGGAACGCATCCGAGTCCGGGGCATTCCGAAAAAACCCCGCCGGGCAATGTCCCGGCGGGGCTCTGACCTTACCGACCCCGGGGTAACCCCTCAACCATTGGGCGGCGCCCACTCGATCGGCCAGGGGACGGGTCTGCTGCGGACCGGGGCCCCGCGGTCGGCCTAGTCGGAGGGGCCAGCTCCGTCGGGCGGGCCCGCGTGATCCGGCGGCCCGACTCCTTCGGGCGGCCCGGCATGGTCCGGGCGCCCGTTGCTGGAGGCGTCGTCGTCGCGGTTCAGCGGGTGGGCCACGATCTGCTCGGCCTCGAAGTAGCTGTCGCCATACGCACCCCGGGCGTTGATCCGCACCCGTTCGTACTCCTCGAGATCCGCCACCGCGCCGGAGGCCACCCGGCCCTGACCGGCGACCACCAGACGGCCATCCGCGATCAGGCGGATGTGTTCGGTGGTGCCGTTCACCTCCACCTGCAGGGTGTTGTCGGTATCCACCGCGACCAGCTCGCCGCGCAGCACGGTCTGGCCACTGCCTTCGCCGCTACCGGCATCGTCGTCCTCCGGGGCATCGTCACTCAGGACCACCAGAGTCGCCAGCATTGGCTCGCCGGACACGATGCCGAACGCGGTCAGCGCCTGGCCGGGGACAATCGCGTCAGCGCCCAGCCGCTCACCCTGGCGGCTGACCACCGGGGCCGCATCCAGCAGACGGATCTCGCGGCCGCTGCGGGTGACGAACTCGCCGTCCGCATCCACAGCCGAATCAGCGGTGCCGCCCCGGGTACCCAGCGTCGGCCGGGTGCCCAGGGTGATGCTGAACGGCTCCAGGGTGCGACGTCCGTCGGCATCGCGCCGCAACAGGCCCATCGCGATCAGCGCATCACCCGCATCCACCTGACCAGCGGGTTCGCCGGTACGGTCAAAGACCGGCACGTCACCCGCCAGCGAGGTGCGCACGCAGGCACTCGCGGAGGCCCGATCCGACGGGCAGATCAGCAGCAGGTCGCCGTCGGCTTCGCGCACCTGGCCGCTGACGCTGATCAGCGGGGTGTCGTCGGTGGCCTCTGCGTCTTCCGCCAGGCCGTTGTCCACATCACCGTTCTCGCTGTCGCCGTTGCCTTCCTCGTAGGCCGTCACGAACACGACCGGCCGGAAGACCGTATCGCCACCGGCCTCGACCACCAGCAGCGATTCGTCGGCATCGATATCGAGTTCGAGGTACAGGGTGTTGTCTTCGGAGACGGCCAGCGGGGCACGCGGCACCAGGTCGAGACGATCGCTCGGCAGTCGGGCAGTGACGCGGGTCTCCGGGTCGGTGTCCAGATCCACCAGCTCCACGCCGGCGACCTCCATGCGCACCTTCTCGTAATCGCCGACCGGTACATCCTCCTGCACCGTGAACAGCTCGGCATGGTCGCGCAATTGCAGCAGGTCGAGGGTCTCGCCGTCGGCATCCTCGAACAGCACGACGGCCTCGGCGTCTTCCGAATCCTCGCGCGGCAGCAGGCTGATGCGGGTGAAGGTCACCCAGATCTCGTCGTAGACCTCGGTGGGCGCATCGGTAATCAGCACCGCCACCGAGCCGCCGTCCCCGGAGGCCTGCACGTTACCGCTGTCGCTGCTGCTGCCGCCGCAGCCCGCCAGCAGCAACCCGGCCGCGAACAACGCCCCGATCCCGCTGGTGATTCTGGTCCAGTTGCTCATCACACTGCCCTCCCTCGGCCTGGCGAAGTTCAATAGGTAGAACGCACAGGGAACCATGCGCCCCGCATGCCTTACAACGGAGAGTTGTTGACCCGCGTCGCAGTCCGGACAAAAAGGGCCTGCCGGGCGGTGCGCCACGCTGGCGAGGCGGGGGGGCGCCGCCGCGCGGGATCAATACCGCGCGGGCATGCCCGGCGGGGCGGGGTGGAAGCGCTTGTACGCCCAGTTGTACTGCTCCGGGCAGCGGCGGACCAGGGTCTCGACATGGCGGTTGATCGCGGCCGCGGCGCGCGTCACGTCGGGATCTGCCACCGCGCGGTCGCCCTCGATTTCGTGAAAGCGGTAGCCGCGCCCCCGGGACAGTCGCTCGACGAACACGAACACCACCGGATCGTCGCGCCCGCGCAGGAGGCGCGGCAACAGCGTCATGGTCAGGGCCTGGCGCCCGAAGAACGGCGCGAACACCCCGGAGGCACCACGCGGGCTCTGGTCGGGCAGGATGCCGAGGATCTCGCCACGATCGCGGGCCTGCTGCAGCAGGCGCAGGCCGCGACGGTCCGCCGGGGCCAGGGTCGCGCCGGTGGAGGCGCGCGCCTCGCGCACCCAGCGATCGATCTCGGCGGTCTTGAACGGGCTGTAGAGGACGGTCATCGGCCCCAGCATCGCGGCACTCAGTCCTCCGAGTTCCCAGGAGCCCTGGTGCGGCGTGACCAGGAACAGGGCATGCCCGGATGGACGCTCGCGCAATCGGGCGAATCCCGGCGGGGCCTCCACCAGTCGCTCCAGGACCCGGGGGTCGGCCGCCCACAGCCAGGGCGACTCGGTCAGGGCCTGCCCCATGGCCATCAGCGAACGGCGACCGACACGGCGATGCCAGGCGGGGTCCTTGTCGGGAAAACACAGCCGCAGGTTGATGCGGGTGAGTCGCGCCGAGCGGGTCGGCAGCGCCCAGGCCAGCCAGCCCAGGGCGGCCCCCAGCGCGTGGTTGACGCGCAGTGGGAGCCCGGTCAGCAGGCGCAGGCTCGCGCCGATGACGCGGTCACGCAGATGCCGACGATGTGCCATGCCCGGCCTCGTTCGCGGAATCCGGGCGCGGGGGGATGCCGCCCTCGGTCATCAGCGGCTTGAGGGTGGTGCGCAGGTTGCGGAACAGGCGCGGATGGGCCTGTTCTTCCTGCGCGAGGAGCTGCTTCATGTGCTCGCGCTGGGTGGGCATGGCAAAACAGGCCGGGCAGTTGTCGAGGATCACCGGCAGCCCGGCCGCCTCGGCGAAGTCCCGCGTCTGGCGCTCGCGCACGTAGACCAGCGGGCGGATCACCCGGAGGTCGCCGGCGTCGATCGCGTAATGGGCCTTCATGGTACGCAGCTGGCCACCGTGGAAGGCACTCATCATAAAGCTCTCGGCGAGATCGTCGAGATGCTGGCCCAGCGCCAGCACGTTGTAGCCATGCTCGCGCGCCGTGCGGTACATCAGGCCCCGCTTCATGCGCGAACAGAACGAGCAGAACGAGTCGTTGTCCATGTGCTCGCTCGCCAGTTCTGCGATCGGCTCGGACACAAAGTGATAGGCGACGCCGTAGGCCCCGAGGTATTCGCGCAGACGCTCCGGCTCGAAGCCCTCGATCTCGGGGTCGATGGTGACCGCGCCGACCTCGAAGCGCACCGGGGCGCGCCGCGCCAGGCCGTGCAGCAGCCACAGCAGGGTCAGCGAGTCCTTGCCGCCGGACACGCCGACCAGGATCCGGTCGCCGTCGCGGATCATGTCGAAATCGGCGATGGCGCGTCCGGCCAGGCGGCGGATCGAGGCGGGTACCGATGGTGTCTCCATGGGCCGGCAACATAGGGCCCCGGGGCGCGCCACGCAAGCCTTGCCGCCTTTCGGACTTGGGGCTGATCTGCTGCGCGTGCGGGAGAGCGGCCCCTTTTTCCGCTCTCGCTCGTTACATCGTTCCTACTATGCGCCTCG
Organism: Thioalkalivibrio sp.; assembly: GCA_007120575.1. Classification (GTDB taxonomy): domain Bacteria; phylum Pseudomonadota; class Gammaproteobacteria; order Ectothiorhodospirales; family Ectothiorhodospiraceae; genus Thioalkalivibrio. The sequence continues at coordinate 209 of SKNJ01000035.1, read as the reverse complement.
AGAGACCAAAAAAATGGCCTCACTCTCCCGCCACGCTCGCGACGATCGCCCAAATCCGACAGGCTCCCAGCCGCCGCAATTACGGTTGTCGCAGGGCACGCCCGTGCGCGCTGGCGGTGCATGCCGGGCCGCCATGCCCCGTGGTGACGCATGCCGGCAGCGCTGGCGACGACGCCACCCGAGCGGAACTGGCCCCGTGCCTTGCATCG
>SKNJ01000305.1 GCA_007120575.1 Thioalkalivibrio sp. | reverse complement strand
GTTCAGCGCGCGCTCATCCTTCACCGGCGCCGCGACCACCACGCGCTTCGCGCCCCGGGTGAAATGCGGCTCCAGCGTGTCCATGGTGCGGAACGCGCCAGTGGCATCGATCACGAGGTCCACGTCCGACTCGCCCCACGGCACCTGCCCCGGCTCGATCAGGCTCGTGTGGCGCAGCTCGCGCCCTTCGATCCGGATCCGGTCCGCTTGGGCCTCGGGCTCGCGACCCCAGCGCCCGTGCACCGAGTCGAACTCCAGCAGGTGGCCGGTGACGGCCCCGTCGGCCGCGACCTCGTTCAGATGCACGATCTCGATGTCGTCCCGGTCCCATGCCGCGCGCAGCGCCAGCCGACCAATCCGCCCCATCCCGTTAATCCCGACACGTACCGCCATGGAGTCCCTCCCGCGAAAAATCGCGTCAGGATACCCCGCCCGAGTGACAGCCGCATGACAGTACCCGCGCCTTGCGCCTCGTCCCGACCGCGGCGAAACGCAGATCCGGGGATCTCCCGCGCCGCGGCAGCCCCCCGGTGTTCGCGCCCTGCGCCCACGGAAGCGATCGGGACACCGGCTTCGGAAGAACGTGTGGGGGAAGCCGGCGTTCGAGGTGTCGCGTCACGGCACGCTGTGCCCGCGTGTGGCGGATTCAGTTCAGCCAGACGATTCCAGCGTTGAGGTAGATCGCGAAGCCAACCCAGAGAAGATACGGAATCAGCAGCGCCCCGGCGATCCGGTCGATGCGCCAGAAGGCCATTACGGTGGCCAGGATCAGCAGCCACAGGATCAGGATCTCGACCAGCGCCAGATCCGGGCGCTGCAGGCCGAAGAACAGCACAGACCATCCCAGGTTCAGCACAAGTTGGGCCAGGAACAGACCCATCGCGATCGGGGCACCGGTCAGGCCGACCCGCCGCCAGACGTGCCACCCAGCCAGACCCATCAGCCCGAACAGAACGGACCAGACCGGGCCGAACACCACGTCGGGCGGATTCAGTGGGGGACGTGCCAGCGCGGCATACCAGTCGCCCACCGACAGGCTGGTCACCCAGCCCCCCAGCGCCGCCACGGCAAATACCAGTACCAGCCACGCAATCAGGGCCAGCATGTCGACCGCGAACGGCCGGTGGGCACGCCCATGGGAGTCGATTGGCTTCATGGGGCTCTCCTCCGGCCGACCCGCGTCCCCGGAACACCGCAACCGGGGTTGCGCACACAAAAAACCCCGCCCCCGGAAACCAGCACGGGAGACGGGGCACGGGCGCCGGCCGCCGCCGGCGCCGGGATCCGGTTCAGATGAACAGGCAGATATCGGATTCGCCGGCGAATTCGAAGAACGCCGCGGCACCCGCGTACTCGACCCCGTCGATAAACTCGCTGGTATCCATGTCGAACAGATCGACCGTCATCTGGCAAGCGACCATGCGTACTTCCGCCTCCAGGCACAGTTCGCGCAGGTCTTCCAGGCTGGATACGCCCTTCGCCTTCATCTTGTTCTTCATCATCACGGTCATCATCTTCTGCATGCCCGGAAGCGCCTGCAGCAGCACCGGCATGGGCATCGGCATCGGCATGCCGGGGTTGCCCAGCGAGGTGACCTGCAGATCCATCTTCTTGCGCAGCAGTTGCAGACCGTAGAAGGTGAAGAACACCTCGCAGTCGTATCCCAGAGCCGCTGCCGTGGACGCCAGAATAAACGGGGGATACCCCCAGTCCAGGCTGCCCTTGGTTGCGATGATGGCCATCTTCTTTTGTTCGTCGCTCATTGGTGTCCTCTCCTTTGGTGATTGCAAAAAAGGGCCCGTGTCACATGCCCCCTGCATGCAACGCGTTCCCCCGTTACCACTGACGGACCGACCGCCGGAGGTCGTCCGGCCCTGCCCGTCAAGCTCCGGCGCTTAACGCCCGGACAATGCACGTTCCTTGCGCCAGTCGCGAATAATCGCACATCCCGCACAGATTCCCAGCATCGCGAGGCTGGCCCATACCGAGATTGGGACCAGAATCATCGCCAATGCAAACATGATCCACGCCAGCAAGGTCATTGTTGTTCTCCTCCTCCACGGCGGGACCGGCCCGGACGGGCCCGCCGGATTGTTACGGAAGCATCAACACCTCCCGCGTGGACGCGGGGCTAGCGGTGTTCCGGGCCTTCCGCCCGCGGCCCTTCCGGACCCGGCTCTTCGGTGGCCACTGGCTCCGGAGTACCGCTTTGCGCGGTGGCCTCGGCCTGGTGTGGCGGCTGATGCACGTCCGCCGCCGATGCGCGCCCGCCCTGGCGCGAGATCGGGCTGGCATCCACGAATTGATTATTAAGACGCTGGATATAGGCCTCGGCCTGGTCCCGCAGGCCGTGCAGACGCCGCAGCATACGCCGGCCGAGCCCCAGCGGTGCCCGCCGCATCAGCGGGCGCCAGGACCGGGTATTCTTCTCGAACGCGGCGCGCAGGTTGCCGGCCGCCGCTTCGGTGGCCAGCCCCCGTGCGATGCGCCGACCCAGCCAGCGCCGGTTGAAGAAGTGGAGCCCCAGCAGCACGATCACCAGCACCACGACCCCGAATACCGTCAGCAACGGACGCTCGCCCATGGCCTGCCAGGCGCTGCCATCCAGCCACGGACGCAGGCCGCCCGCCGCGTTGTAGCCGACCACCCCGAGGATCACCGCGACCACGGCAAACATCACCGCGTCGAACTGCAGCACCCGCCGGCGCCAGCGTTCCAGGGACTTCTGCAGTGCCGGAAGGGCATCCATCTCGATGGATTCCGCGATCGCCTGCAATGCCCCCAGGATGCGATAGGAACGCGACGAGCTGATCTCGTTGATCTTGGCGTGGATCTCCTGGCGGTCGCGCCGGGACTTCTCCTCGTAGCGCTCGCGTACCTGGGGATCACCGATCTCCACCGCGGAGCTCTCGTTGTACACGCAATAGAAACGCCCGGTGGCGTTGCCCTGGCGCACCACCGCCCGCTGCCAGGCAGAGACCACCTCTTCCAGGTTGTCCTCGCGCCAGGTGGTATCGATCTGGTTGAGTATGAACACCAGCTTGGTGAAGTCGTTGCGCTCCGCCACCCGGTTGACCAGGTGCTCGAGGGTGTCGCGCATCGCGCCCGGCTCCGGATGCCGGGCATCGAAGAACACCAGCACCAGGTCCGACAGATCGATAATGTGATCCGTCAGTTGCAGCGTGGTCGCACGCTGCTCGTCGGCATCGAACCCGGGTGAATCGATCAGAATGCGCCCGCGCAGCTGCTCGGAGCGTGCCGTCTTCATCGCCAGGAAGTGGTCCACCGTGCGCCCGCCACCATCGGTGATGCGCTCGATCTCGTCGCTAACCCGGTAAAACGGGAAACGCGGATCGCCGTCCAGCGCCAGCCCCGGCAGCTCCTGCACATGCTCGCTGCCGCCGTAGCTGATGACCGTGAACTTGTCGTCCACCGCCTGACTGCCGCTGCGCTGCACCGTCGCCCCGACGTACTCGTTGATGAACGTGGACTTGCCCGCGGAAAAGGTGCCAAGCACCGCGATCATCGGCCACCAGGAGATGGTGAAGGCGTAGGAGTCCTCCTGCGGATCCAGCAATCCCGCGGCATAGCCAACCCGGTCCAGATCGCGGAACGGATCCACCACGCCCTTCAGGACGGGATTCTCCTCCGCAAGCCGGTCACTCAGCAGCTTGAGCTGTTTGCGAACACGTGGACCTGGTCGATTGAACATAGATGCTCCGTGGTTGCGCGGGACCGGTCGGGCCTGCCACCCGGCACACCCCCAAGGTCTCCCCGGCATTCCCGGCTCCGGCGACGCGCTCGCCCTCCGAATCGGGAGGGCCTTGCGCAAGTCCCGGGTCCCGGGGAATCCGGGTCGCCTATCGCCCACCCCGCGGGTGATACGGGCCGGGCGAACCGGGGAAGGGACCGGTCTGACCGCTGAATGGATTGAACGTATTCATCATACCCATGGGCGCCCCGACATTGCGATTAAGGCTCCACATATCCTGCTGCAATCCCACCGCGGCGGCGGCCATGGTCTCCGCATCGTGGGTCATGGACACCACGCTGCGATCGATCGAGGCCGTATCCGCGGCAATACTGGCGACATTCTCGTTCATCGACAGCATGGTCTCGTTGATCCGCACCATCTGCGCATCCATGTTGGTCATGTGTCCCATGTACCCGGCGATTGCCGACATGTCGCGGTCCACCACCCGCGTCATCTCCGAGATCTGTTCGGTCAGCTGGCTGACATCCCGGGTCAGGCTGGTGATCAGCCAGAAGCCGTAAATCGCCAGAACCACGAATGCCGCAAGCGCTGCATACACGATTACTTCGAGGCGCCGTGCACGCTGGTAGGCGGCATCCGCCTCGGTCTTGATCTCTTCGAACTCGCCGGAGCGGTTAGACATGTGCTCTCCTATTGGGTGGGACGATGCGGCCGCGGCCAGACTCGCGCGCGTCTTGACGAAACACGAGGGGGAAAGGCGGGACCGCGCCGGTTATTTCGACTCTTCCCCGGGTGCGGGACCCGTCGCGCCCCGGGAGACGCTGGTATCGCCGCCACGGCGGCCCCGGACCATCAGAAGGCCCCGACCGCCGCGCGGTCGATGATCTCCTCCAGGGCCTGTTTCACGTGTAGTGCCTGTTCGCGCAGCTCCGGGGGCAGACTCCGGCCACCATGGATCATTACGTCCAGATCCAGGGTCATCAGCCAGAGATTCCCTTCGTCGTCCTCCTGCAGCACGATGCGGCAGGGGAGATAGGCGGCCATCGCCGGACTGTAGCGCACCATCTGCGCGGCGATGGTGACGTCACAGAACATGTAGATCTGCAGGAACGGGAAGTCCTCGCCGGTGACGTTGCGGACCTCCTCGCCCATCGGCAGCTCGCCGACGTTGCGAATGTTCAGTTCGTTGGCCACCAGGCGCAGGACATCCTCCACCTCCGACACCGACAAGCCCTCGTCCACCCGGCGCTTGTAGACCATCGCCTCGGCGGCATCACCGGTCTCCAGCACTGTCCGTGCCATCTGCGCGTACACCGCGGGCGCCTTCGAATCCAGTGCGCGCACCTGCCCCGCGTAGGGCTCGAGTGCAAAGATGGCGTACCCCAGCGCAATCAGCGCAAGCAGCCCGATGATGGCCAGCACGTTGCGAATAAACCGCATTCGATCCCCTCCGGGTTATCCCGAGTTTTTCCGGTCGGCAGGGCGGATGTACGTTACCACCACTGCGACGTGTTCATTCGAATTGCTGCAAATGCCGCAGCCCGTCCGCGTGATACCGCCCGTAGATCGGCGCCAGCCGCTGCAGCATGGCTCGCCGCTCCCGGGCCGGCAGATGCTTCAGGGCTCGATCCCAGGCTGCCATCGCTTCCCCGACCTGCCCCGCGTGATACAGGACATTACCCAGTTCGCCATTCACATCCGCGCGCTGCACCGAGTCTGCCGGAAGCGTCTCCAGGCCGTCGCGAAGCCGTTGCGCCGCAGCCTCGGGACCCTCGTTCCAGTACAGCCCCCGCGCCTCGTCCAGCAACGCCTGGGCCGCGTGCGCGGCGCCCGCGGATTCCGGCTTCGACCGCGCCGCAGCTACATCCGCGTCCATGTCCGACGGCGCCTCGGCAGCCGCCCCGGAACGCGGCGGGACCGCATCCCGCTCCGGCGCGGCTTCCGCGTTCGACGCGCGCGGCTCCGGTTCCGAAGGCTCGACCACCGCGGCCGGCCCCGGACCAGACCCGTCCGGGGTTGCCTCCACGCCCGGCGCGAGCACGTCGCGCGCCGACCAGGCGATCAGCCACAACACGATCACGATCACGATCCAGTAGCGGTTGACGAATCCGCGCGGTTTGTCCTGTTCCTGTCCCATGTATCACCTGTCTTCCCGATACCCAGCAATCTCTTCCCGACACACGGCTGGTGGCCGTGCCCCTGTTCCCGGCCGCCTGATCAGCGCCGCTTGCGCCGGCCGTACAGCGCCGTCGCCAGGGCATCCAGTTCCGCCGCCGCCTTGCCGCGGGGTTCCAATTCATGCACCGAAAGTCCCTCGCTGAAGGAACGCCGAAAGGCCATGCGTTGCTTCAGCCGCGGCTTCAGCAGCCGGATCCCCTCGATCTGCTGCAATGCCTCGTAGGTCTCGTCGGTCTCGCGCACGGCCTGGTGCGTATCGGCACGATTGATGAAGGCCAGGATCTCGGGACGGTCATGCGCGCCCCGCTCCTCTTGGATCCGCTGCACGAAGCGATAGGTCGACCAGACATCCGCCTGGCTGGGCGGCACCGGGATCAGCACACGATCCGCGCCCTTCACCGCGGCCATCAACGACTGCATGTCGGAGGCGCCCACATCGATCAGCACCTCGTCGTATTCACCCGACCGGGAACGCACCGAGTCGAGGTCACTTACCCCGTCCAGCGCGGGTTCGTAGCCCTCCTCGTGGCGCACCTCCAGCACATCGCTGAGGGTGCGCTGCGGATCCAGATCCACAGTCAGGGCGCGACGGCGCCCCTCCAGCAACCACAGGGCCAGGTTAAAGGCCACGGTACTCTTGCCGGTACCACCCTTGAGATTGGCGACAACGGTCTGCATGGCATCTCCTTCGAGCATTGCGGATTGGCGGCTACGCCGACCCGCCAATCCGCATTGCTCCGGACAAAAAGGGCCTGCCCGACACCGGGCAGGCCCGAACAGAGGCGGGACTTAGTTGCCCTGGCCCTGCTGCTGCGGCATCTGACCCTGCGGGCCATAGCCCTGAGGACCGTAGCCGTGCGGGGCGTAGCCCGGACCGTAGCCGTAGCCCGGGCCGTAACCGTAACCCGGATGGCCGTAACCCCGACCATAGCCCTGGCCGTAGCCGTCGCCATAACCCTGGCCGTAGCCGTGGCCGCGGCCGCGGCCGCTGGCGGAGAAGTCAAAGTTACCGTCGCCCATCATGTCGCCCATCATGTCGCCCATGCCGTAGTTACGACCGGAGCCGTAACCGGGGCCACCGAAGAACGGCATGCTGGGGCCATAGCCGTAGCCCGGGCCGTAGGCGCCGGGACCATACCCGTAACCCGGGCCGCCCCACTGGGCAGAAGCCATCATCGGGGCGGCCAGGCCACCCAGGGAAACGGCGAGAACTGCTGCTTTGACGAACTTGTTCATGGTATTACCTCCTGAAGGAGTGATGCCCTCGAATCGAATGCGCGCACGCGGGGAGGGCTTCTCGAATGCACGCTTTACTGGTCAGGGGAACGGAAAACCGCCCATCCCCCAGGGGAAGGCCGATGACGGCCCGCCCACACCCGGGTAACCGGGCTGCCCCGGGTACCCGTATGGATAACCCCCTGGCATCCCGCCGGGGTTGTGGAACGACGAAGCACCGGGTGCGCCGTACGGGCCATAGCCTTGGTACGGCGGCACCTGCTGCGGACCCGGCCCCCGGGCCTCTCGCGATTCACCCCGCCGCGACGGGTCGTAATCGCGGTCGGGGAAACGCCCGCGCGGACGCTCCGGGGCCGACTGCTGTACCTCCGGCGTACCGGAGGCCCAGGGGTTCTGGCGATCACTCGCTGCCAGGTCGGCGGCCGGCAAAAGAAACCCCGCGGCCAGCAGTACCCCCAGGATTGGGGCGCCCCTGACCCGAGTGCGTTTCGGTTGACCGGACTGCCTGCCCTGCATGGCGAACTGCCTCCGTCTGGCTTCCACTCCGACGGGCATCAGCGCCCGCCGGGATACGATGGCCGATCCGTGGATCAGTTGTCGCCTTCTTCCTGCATGGATTCACGACGCTCCTGCATCATCTCCATGCGGCGCTCGCGCTGGCGCTCCATCTCTTCCTCGTACGCCGCACGACCGGCTTCCATCGCCTTCTGGCGCGCTTCGCGCATGGCCTGCATCTCTTCCATGCGCTCCTGGCGCTCGGCGTGCTGGGCCTGGATGCGTTCACGCATCTCTTCCGGCATGTCTTCCGGCAGGTTGTCCGGATCAAACTCCGGCATCTCGCCATATGCGGGGCGCTGCTGCATGCCGTAGCCTGGCTGCATCATGCCCGGATGGCCGAAGCCACCCTGCTGCGGACCGGGGCCGTAGCCATGGCCATAACCCGGGCCATACCCCGGACCGTAGCCCCGATAGCCGCGGCCGTAGCCCTGGCCGTACCCGTCACCGTGGCCGCGACCGTAGCCGTGCCCCTGGCTGCGCCCGGACATGCCGAAGCTGAAGTCACCGGAACCTTCGCGCTGCTGCATCATCCCGCCACCGGGATGTGCGCCCATGCCGGAGCCGTACGGGGCATGCCCATAGGGACCGGGCACCGGACCCTGGCCGTAACCCGGACCCTGTTCCTGGGCCTGGGCGACGCCCAGCGCCAGCATGGATGCCACAGCGGCACTGGCCAGCGTGGTACCGATCATTCGGGAATTGAAACGCTTCTTCATTACGAACCTCCTTGAGGTCTTGCTTGCATGTTCATTTCAGTCGGATCCCGCGCCGGGTGCGGCCCTTGCCAGGCGTACCCGACTTGCCGCCCCCCTTGGGGGCACTGCCGCTTTCCTTGCGGCCGGTCTTGCTGCTCGTGGTGGCGGACCTGGTGGTGCCGCCGGTGTTCTTGTTGGACGCGGCCGCCGCGCGCTTGTTCACACCCGTGCTGCCCGCCTCGCCGGTTCCACTGTTCTTCTCGGTGCCGGTTGCGTGTCCTTTCCTGGCATCGCCGGCCGCGGATGCGCCACTGGAGGTCTTCCCCGTTGCGGCCGCGGCCTTGTCCTTCGCACTCGCAGCGGTGCCAGACGACGGCTTCTTCCGGGTTCCGGGTCCGGCGGTTGTCTTCCCGGCGGTTGTCTTCCCGGCGGTTGTCTTCCCGGAGGTCGTCTTCCCGGAGGTCGTCTTCCCGGAGGTCGTCTTCCCGGAGGTCGTCTTCCCGGAGGTCGTCTTCCCGGAGGTCGTCTTCCCGGAGGTCGTCTTCCCGGAGGTCG
>SKNJ01000333.1 GCA_007120575.1 Thioalkalivibrio sp. | reverse complement strand
CTGCGCCTGGTCGAGGCGCTGTGCGGCGAGGATCCGGTGAAGATCGCCGAGGCGCAGGACGCCGCGCGGGCCGCGATCCAGGATCGCCTGGACCTGTGGGACGGTGTGCAAGCGCGCCTCGGGCTGCCGGAATGAGCCTGCGTCTGCGTAATCGCTGGAAGCAGGGCGAGCGCCCGCGCAGCCTGGAGGATGTTGCCAGTGCGGCGGCCTCGAACGCGTGGCGTGCCGCCTGCAACGGGGTGCTCAATCTGGAAAACGAGGACTTCGAGACACGCACCCAGGATCAGCGCCTGGAGCTGATCCAGGAATTCGTGATTTTCCTGCTGCACCTCGCGGATCGGCGGGTCAGAGAGCGTTTCTCGCAGGAACAACGGATACGCTTCGTGACCGCGATGGCGCTGCGCCTGGCCGGGCTGCTGGAGGAGAACCTGGCCGAGCTGCATGCCGGTCCGGACCGGGTGCCGGCGCCGGTGGACGGGGTGCGCGAGGCGTTTGTCGACAGGGTCAATGTGCGCAGCGACGAGTACGCCGATTGCCGCTACAGCGCGGAGGAAGGCCCCGGTTTCAGCCTGTGGCGCGCGTTCGCCGCGCGGGTCAGCGAGGCCCTCGGGCCGGGCAATCGGCAGTGGGCGATCGATCAGGTGATGGCGATTGACGGCCCGGAAGCGGTCGAGGCATTTGCCCCGGCCCTGGAATCACTGCTCCCGGCAGTGCAGGAATCGGTCAGCCCCGATCCCTCCTGAACGAAGGCGTCGCATGGGCGGGGCGCGCAGCCCCGCCCCGGTTCGCTACTGCGTGGCCCAGCTGCCGTGGCTGTCGGTCTTGCCTTCCAGCCCGTCGTTGTAGCCAGCCTCGTACGGCGGGGTCACGCGCTGGTCCTCGACCTTCGGGCTGCGCAGGAAGCCGGTTTGCCAGCCAATGATGTAGTCGGGGTCGACGCCCAGGCTTTCCATCTTCTTGGTGGCCTCGTAGTAGGTCTGCTTGTCCATGGTTTCTCCTCCTGTCGAACAGTGGCGGCCACGCGGTTGATGCGCGGCCTGCGGTGGGGGCTACCCCGTGAATCGTGCCAGGGCCGACTGGTCGTCGAGGACCTGACGTACGCGCCGCGCGGCGCTTTCCGGATCCGGTTCCCGGCCCAGGTGGTGCAGGCAGATCGCGCCGGCGTAGACCAGGCTGTCACGCATCGGGCCGGGCTCGCCGCGCAATGCCGCGAGACCGGCGCGCGCAGCCTCGCGCGCGACCTCGCGGCCGTCGGCGTCACCCTGCGGTTTGCCTTCCACCTTTTCCGGTGTGATCTCCGCGGGCAGCGGTACCGCACGGCTGTCGGCCTGGATGCCGACGCTGGCCGGATCCAGTGGCTGTTCCTGTTCCGGGCCGCCGTCGCGGTAGACGAACATCTTTCCGGCTTGTTGCAGCGAGGGGATCACGCCCCCCTCGACACCGCGCACCACCAGCCCGGAGGCAAACCCGGAAAAGCGCGCCAGATGGGCGTAAATCGGGGGATAGGCCTTGTGTACGTAGCCGACCATGATGTCGGTGCGTCCGCGCGCGCGAATCGGCCCGACCAGGTTCTCCACCGTGGTCAGGCAGTTGCGCTTGATCATCAGGTTGCGCAGGCCGGTCAGCGCGTGCAGGCCGGGGCAGAACGCAGTCATGTCGACATACGCCCAGCCCGTGTCCGCGCGTGCGATGCGCGCGGCGGCCGCGTCCGGTGCCAGATCGGTATCCACCCCGGCCTCGCGCAGGATCATCCGCGGGGTGGCACCGTATTTCGGCCCAATCGCCTCGACCCCGTGACACACGGCCGGTTGCCCGCAAGCGGCCAGCACCGCTGGCAGGAATGCACCGGCCGGCAGCCCGCGGATATAGCCGTCGTAGGGATCGGCGATATCCACCAGGTGCTCGACTTCGGCGACCGCAGTGGTCGCGTGCTCGCGAATCGCCTGCAGCACGCCCTCGCATTCCTCCAGGGTCTCGCGTTTCATGCGCAGTCCGATCAGGAACACCGCTGTCTGCACCGGGTCCACCTGCCCGTCCAGGATCGCCTGCATCGCGGCGCGGGCCTCTTCGCGCGAGAGGTCCTTGCTCATCTCGGGGCCGGTGGCGACCTTCTGGATGCAGCTGCGCATCACGGCTTCGGGGCCGGGGGAGACGTTCGCGGTTTCGGGCATTCTTCAACCTGTCGAGGGGGCCTTGGATCGGAGTGGCGGGGCAAGGGGGCCGGGGCCACCCGCGCGCCAAGCCCGCGGCGCCGTGCGCCACGCTGCGAAAAAGCATAGCGACGCCCCGGCGACCGGCATATACCCCTATCGAGAGGGTTCCGGGGCCAGGGGCTTTGCGCGATCATGCGGGACGAACTGGCTGATGGGCTCGCGCCATCCGGGGCCCACTGCCGTACACCCGACCCAGCGAGTGCACGCACCCATGACGCATTCCGAAGACGACGAAGCGATGAGCCTTCAAAGCGGCATTGCCGCGTTTGAAGCCAAGCATTTCTCGCGCGCGATGCAGCTGCTGATGCCGCTGGCCGAGGCCGGCAACGCGCAGGCCCAGTACCGGGTCGCGATCATGCACCAGATCGGCCTGACCGGCGTCCCCAACCCGGGCGCGGCGGTCAAGTGGATGCGCGCGGCGGCCGAGCAGGGCGATCCGCTCGCGCAGCACGGTCTGGGCTTCATGTTCCTGGAGGGGGAATGCGTGGAGCAGGATTCCGCGCAGGCGATTCACTGGATGGAGCAGGCCGCCAACCAGGGCCTGGCTGGTTCCCAGACCACCCTGGCGATGATGTACGCCCAGGGCAACGGCGTGGAGCGCGATCCCGCCGCGGCGCGTTACTGGTACTCCCGCGCGGGTTTCGATGCCGATGAAATGGGCCTGCTCGACAGCTGATGGATGCCGCCCCGGGGCCCCGCAATCACGAGGTTCGACGATGACCGCCATTCGGATGTACTACCGGGAAGACTGTCCCTACTGCGAGCGCGCCGAGCGGTTGCTGACACGACGGGGCCTGGCGGACCGGCTGGAGAAGATCGAGATCGCGGATACCCCGGAGTCGATCGCGGAACTGAACCGCATCACCGGCAGCGAGGAGGTCCCGCAGATCTACTTCGGCGAGCGCCACGTGGGGGGCTTCGAGGAGCTGGTGGAACTGGACATGGAAGGCGAGCTCGAGGACCTGGTACCGCCCGCCGGCAACGCCTGACAAGGGCAGGGGACAGCACGGATGGACTTTTTTCCGATTTTCATGCGCATCAAGGACCGCTCCTGCCTGGTGGTGGGGGGCGGCGTGGTCGCCGCGCGCAAGATCACCCTGCTGCGCAAGGCGGAGGGTCGGATCACCGTGGTCGCGCCAGCGCTGTGCGCGGAACTCGCGGCGCTGAAGGCGAGCGGCGACATCGAGCATGTCGAGCGTGGCTTCCGCGAAGACGACATCGACGGGCGGGTGCTGGTCGTGGCCGCCACCGATGACCAGCAGACCAATGGTCAGGTCTCGGAGTATTGCCAGCAGCGCGGCATCCCGGTGAACGTGGTGGACCAGCCGGCCCTGTGCAGCTTCATTACGCCCTCGATGGTGGACCGATCGCCGCTGCAGATCGCGATCTCCACCGGCGGGGCCTCGCCGGTGCTCGCGCGCTTGCTGCGTTCGCGGATCGAAAGCCTGATTCCGGCCTCCTACGGCCGCCTGGCGGCGCTGGTGGAAGGCTTCCGCGAGCGCGCCAAGAAGTGCATCCCCGACACCGAACTGCGGCGCCGTTTCTGGGAGCGGGTGCTGGAGGGGCCGGTGATGGAACTGTTCCTGTCCGGGCGCGAACGTGCAGCGGAAGATGCCCTGGACAAGGCCCTCGACGCCGGGCTGGACGAACGCGATACCGGCGGCGAGGTGTTCCTGGTCGGGGCCGGACCCGGCGATCCGGACCTCCTGACCTTCCGCGCGCTGCGCCTGATGCAGCTCGCGGACGTGGTGGTCTACGACAACCTGGTATCACCGGCGATCCTGGAGCTGGTGCGGCGCGATGCCGAGAAGATCTACGCCGGCAAGAAGCGCAATCACCACACCCTGGCACAGGGCGATATCAACGACCTGCTAATCCGGCTGGCGCAGGAGGGCAAGCGGGTGCTGCGCCTGAAGGGGGGCGACCCGTTCATCTTCGGGCGTGGCGGCGAGGAGGTGGACCGCCTGATGCAGCACGGTATCCCGTTCCAGCTGGTCCCCGGGATCACGGCCGCGGCCGGCTGCGCCTCATTTGCCGGTATCCCGCTGACCCACCGCGATCATGCTCAGGCCCTGGTATTCGCGACCGGCCATTTGCAGGACGGCACCATCGACCTCAACTGGGACATGCTGGCGCAGCCCCGCCAGACCGTGGTGTTCTACATGGGGTTGTCCGGACTGCCGATCATCTGTCGCGAGCTGGTCGCTCACGGCATGCCCGCGAGCACCCCGGCGGCGCTGATAGAGCAGGGCACGACCCAGAACCAGCGGGTACTGGTCGGCGACCTGGAGACCCTGCCCGGTATCGTCGAGGGCGAGCAGGTCAAGCCGCCGACCCTGATCATCGTCGGCGATGTCGTATCCCTGCACCAGCGCCTGCAGTGGTTCCGGCCGGATGCACCGCCGACCACCGGAAGCCTGTTCGCCTCGCGTGGCGCGGTGGAGACCCCGGCGTCGGCGGACGTAGCCGACCGCGCTGGATAGGGAGACACGGATGAATCCGTGTGTCGCTGGTGTTGTAGCGCACACTACGAGTGTGCTGAACCGGGACTGCGAGGAGCTCCGCGATGGCGACACCGAACCCACCCGTTGATGCCGGAATGGGCGGGGGCTGTTCCAGCTCCGAGCCGTTCGCCCTGCGCGTCCTTGGCGACAGCATGGCGCCGGAGTTCGAGCACGGGGTGATTGTGATCGTGGATCCGTCCGGCCTGGTGGAGCATGGCAGCTTCGTGATCGCCGAACACGATGGTGAATATCTGCTGCGTCAGCTGGTGCTGGAGGATGGCCGACACTATCTGCAGGCCTTGCAGGAGGACCAGCGCCGTCTGGAGATCCCGGGACTGCAGGCAGTGATCGGCGTGGTGGTACAGCGTGCCGGTCGCCGGCGCGCGCAGCACAAGCACTACGCCTGACGATCCCTCAGTAGCCCCCGCGTGTGGCGTCGCCCGGCGGCGCCTCGCGGCGCAGGCCATGCTGTACCGCGAGCACTGCAGCCTCCACGCGCGAGTGCAGTCCCAGCTTGCGCAGGATAGCCTTTACGTGCAGTTTTACGGTGCCGTCGGAGATGCCCAGGTTCTGCGCGATCACCTTGTTGCTCTGGCCCTCGGCCAACAGGCCCAGGATTTCGTTTTCGCGCGGGGTGAGCTGGTCGAAGGGGTTGACCTCGTCATCGTCTCCGGGGTGACCCTGAACGACCCGGGCCAGCAGTTGCGCGAGGTGCGGCGCGACCACGGTCTGGCCCTTCAGGATGTCCATCAGCGCGTTGATCAGGTCGCCCGGGTCCATGTCCTTCAGCAGGTAACCCTGGGCGCCATTGCGCAGGCATTCCACCAGGTCGCTCTCCTCGTTGCTGGTGGTCAGCATGACCACCGGCATGCTCAGGCCCGCCTGGCGCAGTCGGCGCAGGACCTCGAGGCCGTTCATCCCGGGCATGCGGATATCCAGCAGGATGATGTCGGGTTGCAGGCGGGTGGCCAGTTCGATGCCGGTCTCGCCATCGCCGGCGGCACTGACCGTCTCGATGCCGCGTCGGGTCAGCAGTTCCTGCAGACCTTCGCGGAACAGCGCGTGGTCGTCGATCAGCAATACATGTTGCGTCATGGTGCCGCCTTGCGGGGTTCGAATTGCACCACCTGGGGTTGCGGGTGCTGGAAGCTCAGGCTGATGCGTGTGCCATCGCCGGGCTCGCTCTCGATACGGATGTCTGCGCCGAGACGCTCGGCGCGTTTCTCCATTACGCTGAGGCCGATGTGTTCGCCTTCGCTGGCGGCATTCGGTTCCAGGTCGGTGCCGCAGCCGTCGTCCTCGATCATCACCAGGAACTCGTTGCGGTGGCTGTTGCGCAGCAGTACGCGTACATGCTGCGCGTCGGCATGTTTGCGGATGTTGCAAAGCGCCTCCTGCACGATGCGTAGCACCTCGGTTTCCATCTCTTCCGGCAGCCTTTTCGGGTCCCATTCCTTCTGCATGAAGGCGCTTACCCCGGTCTCCTCGCGGAAGCGGGTGATCAGCTGCTCAATGTCGATGTCCAGCCCCTGGTGACTGACCGGCGGCGCCCGGAAGTGGCGGATCAGTTCGCGCAGTTCCTGGTTGGCCTGTTCCAGGCTGCTCCAGAGGGTGTCCGCCTCCCGGCGCAGGGAGGGAGGGCTTTCGTCCGGCAGGGATTCATGCAGCGCACCGACCCGGAAGCGCAGGCTGGCGAGGGTCTGGGCCAGCGAGTCGTGCAGTTCGTGGGACATGCGCGCGCGTTCCTCCATGATACCGACCCGCCGGGCCTGTTCGTCCAGGCGAGACTTCTCGATGGCCATGCCGAGATGCTGTCCGATGCTGTTGAGGAGGCCGCGCATGTCCTCCGACAAGGCATCCGGGCACTGGTTGAAGAACAGGCTGTACACCCCCAGGGTGCGCCCCTGGTGTTGCAACGGAACGGCCATCATCGACAGGGGCTCGTCCGCGAATTCGCTATCGGTCTCGGCCTTCCCGCAGCAGCTCACGTCCTCCTTCTGGCCGAGATCGCCACCATCCGCGACATGGCCGCACAGGCACTGGCCGAGCGGCAGCAGAGGCTGGCAGCGTTGATGGTTGGCCTGAAAACCGAGGTTGGCGACCAGGCGCATCTGCCCGTCGGGCGTGACCAGGCGGGCGGTGGCCGCCTGCGCCCCCAGGGTCGTCTTGGTGCGCTCGAGGAAGCGGGTCAGGAGGTCGTCCAGGTCCCGCGAGGTATTGATGCTGCTGGCAACCTCATACAGGATCTCCAGGGTGCGGGACTTCTGCTCCAGGCGCTCGGTCTGGGTGTGGACCTCTTCCCGCATGTCGCGGGTCAGGCGTTCGAGTTGCCCGGTGAGGCGGTTTACGTCCCGCGCCAGCTCGGCGAACTCGCCGCGCTGCGGGGTGGGGATGCGCGCCGCCAGGTTGCCGCCGCGCACGCGTTGCGCCCAGTGGCGCAGGTGGAACAGTGGGGTGACCAGATAGCGATAGGCGAGCAGCGGCAGGGAGAGGGTTACGAGCAACCCGATTACGAGCACGGCCAGCTGGAGTTGCGCCGCGCCGCCGTCGCTACCGGCCGTGGTGAGCATCCACAGATTCAGTGCCAGGGCAATGACGATCGGGGTGCCAATTACGCCGAGCAGCAGAGCCAGCGGGAGGGTGACCCGGCGCCCGGTCTTGTGCCGCCAGTCCTTCTCCGGGCGAATCAGCCACGCACCCAGGGCCGAGCGGCTCGGGGGGGTGAGTTGATGTTTCATGGCAATGCACGCCTCCCGCGGGCGGGGGCCCGCAGTCGCGGGGAGGCATCGGCCTCCCGATTATCCCCACTAATATGGTCCCCTTTTTCGTATAGAGCAACTTTTGCCGGCCGGCAAATGCGGAGGGCAGTTTTCCGGGGCGGGCTGCCTGTGGGGGGGCGTGGCGTGTTGTGAGCGACCCGCATGCAAAAGGCCCCGCGTGGCGGGGCCTTTGCTTTGCTTTCGGGCCGGGTGCCCGCGCGAGACGCGGGGGCCGAAGTGGGTCAGCCGATCCAGGCGTGTTCGAGGACGTCGATGCGGATCTTCTGGTGGTAGGTCTCGCCGTTGGCCTCGGCGACCAGGTCGCCGATGCGGGTGCCGGCGGTGTCGAAGCTGAACTTGCAGTCGAAGGTGCCCGGCAGGGAAACGCTGCCCTCGCACAGGGTCTCGCCCTCTACCGACAATGTGCACTGGGCACTGCCGGAGCCGTTCAGCGAGGCCTGCACACGGAACTCCTCGTTGATCGGACGCCGGTAGACCTCCGGGTCGCGGTTCGGGTTGTACTGCAGGTTGTTCAGCTTGACGAACTTGACGAGTTTCATACCGGGTCCTCTATTGACGCGCTGAATCCGAGTGAACTGGTTGGGTACAATATAAACCAACAATAATACACCATGGCCGACGGGAACACGATCGGCTCCCAGCGGCAGATTGGGGGCGGAGCTTACCGCCCGAGCGGCTTCCAAACCAGTTCCCGGTCGCGCGCGGCCGGCATTCGGGAGATCCCATGAAGAACCTGATCAACCGCATCCGCGGTGTGGAACGCGACGTCATCGAGAAACCGGGGGACGCGGGCGACGCCCCGTTCTACAAGGCCCAGCGCGACGAGATCGAGATCTTCAAGGCGGCCTATTCGAAGCGCCTGCCGGTGATGCTCAAGGGGCCGACCGGTTGTGGCAAGACCCGCTTCCTGGAACACATCGCTCACGTTCTGGGCCAGCCGCTGGTGACCGTGTCCTGCCACGAGGACCTGACCAGCTCCGACCTGGTCGGCCGCTTTCTTCTGGAGGGCGAGGAGACCGTCTGGCAGGACGGCCCGCTGACGCGCTCGGTCAAGGAGGGTGCGATCTGCTACCTCGACGAGATCGTCGAGGCGCGCACCGACACCACGGTGGTGATCCACCCGCTGACCGACCACCGCCGCCAGCTCCCGCTGGACAAGAAGGCACAGATCATCGACGCGCATGAAGATTTCATGCTGGTGATCTCCTACAACCCGGGCTATCAGACCGTACTGAAGGACCTGAAGCCCTCGACCAAGCAGCGCTTCGTCGGCATCCATTTCGACTACCCGGAGGAGGATGTCGAGCGCGAGATCGTCGCCAAGGAATCCGGTGGCCTGGATGCCGACCGCGTGGAGAGACTGGTCGCCGCCGGGCGCAAGGCGCGCGCCCTGAAGGACCACGGCCTGGAAGAGGCCACCTCCACCCGCGCGCTGGCCTACGCCGGCGAGCTGATGCAGGCGGGTTTGAGCCCGCGTGTCGCCTGCCGCGCCGCGATGATCGCCCCGATCACCGAT
>SKNJ01000093.1 GCA_007120575.1 Thioalkalivibrio sp. | reverse complement strand
GGCCTTGCAGGAGCGCAACGAGCAGATCGCGCAGGGGCGTGCCGAGCGCGAGGCCCTGGACGAGCGGATCCGCGAGCAGCAGGCGCAGATCGACGAACGCGAACGCCGCGTGCAGCGCCTGCGCGACCAGGTGCGCCAGCTCGAACAGCAGCAGGAACGCATTGATCGCGAGGCGATTGAGCTCGACGAGGAGGACGCCCGTGCCCGCGAGCAGTTCGTCGCGGCGGAGCAGGAGCGTAACGCGGCCCTCGAACGGATCGAGCGGCTGGAGGCGGATCGGGCCGGCCTGGAACAGCGGGTCGAGGTGTCCCGGGAGGCCCAGGCCTCGGCCCGCGATGCGGTGCGCGTGGCGCGTGACGCCGCGAACCGGGCGCGCATGGCAGAACAGGAGGCGCGCCACCGGCTGGAGCGTGAACAGCACGAGCGCGAACGCCTGGAGCGCCAGCGCGAGGAGGACACGCAGCGCCGCGCGCAGCTCCAGCAGGCACTCAGCGACCGCCAGGGGCCGCTGGAACAGTGGCGGGTGGACCTTCAGGGCGCGGCCGAGCAGCGCCTGGCGGCGGAGGCTGAACTGACCCGCGCGCGCAGTGCACTGGAGGCCTGCGATGCCCGGCTGCGCGAGCTCGCGGGGACAGGGACCGAACTCGGCAATCGGGTGGAACAGCAGCGCTCGGTGTGCGAGGAATTGCGGCTGGAACAGCGCGAACACGCGGTACAGATCGAGCAGTTGCAGAGCCAGTTCCAGGAATCCGGGTTTGTCGCCGAGGCCCTGCTGCCGGAACTTCCCGAGGACGCCAGCGTGGCGGCCTGGGAGCAGGCGATCGGCGAACTGGACCGTCAGATCGACCGGCTGGGGCCGATCAACCTGGCGGCGATCGACGAGGCCCGCAGTCTGGAGGAGCGTCAGCGCTACCTGGAGGAGCAGCATGCCGACCTGATCGAAGCGCTGGAGACCCTGGAGCAGGCGATGCACCGGATCGATCGCGAGACCCGTGCGCTGTTCAAGCAGACCTTCGATCAGGTGAATGCCGGGCTGGGACAGAAGTTCCAGCGTCTGTTCGGGGGCGGCGAGGCCCGCCTGGAGATGACCGGGGACGACTTGCTGGATACTGGCGTGACCATCATGGCGCGTCCGCCCGGCAAGCGGCTGTCGACCATTCATCTGATGTCGGGGGGCGAAAAGGCGCTGACCGCCGCGGCCCTGGTGTTCGCGATCTTCGAGCTGAACCCCGCCCCGTTCTGCATGCTCGACGAAGTCGACGCGCCGCTGGACGAGGCGAACGTGGGGCGCTTCTGCGAACTGCTGCGCGAGATGTCGGAGCAGATCCAGTTCATCTTCATTACGCACAACAAGTCGACCATGGCGATGGCCGAACAGCTGATCGGCGTTACCATGCACGAACCAGGCGTGTCGCGTCTGGTCAGCGTGGATATCGACGAGGCCGTGGAACTGGCCGAGGCCTGACGCGGCCATCCCCAGCGGTACCGGAGAGCAACGAGGTTTTTTGTGGATTGGATGCGGATCAGTCTGGTGATTCTGGGGGTCCTCCTGATTGCGGGGATCTGGGCCGCGCACCGGTTGCGCCGCCGCGCGGCCGGGCGTGGTGTGCACGACGAGCCGGCGGAATGGGACGACGAGGGTGTGCATATCCGCGCCGGTAGCCACGGGATCCCGCGTGCGGATGGCCCGGAAGGTGCGGGCCACAGGTCGCAACGGGACCCCGATCCGCTGGCTTCGCACTCTGCTGAGCGGGCGCAGCCGGACGCGGGCACGGACGCGGATTTCGGCGAGCCACGTATCCCCGGGCTGGACCGGGAGGAGCCGCGCCTGGGGGTGACGTTTGGTGATGAGGCCTCCGACCTCGATCCCGCGGAGGCCCGTCACGCGGACCGTGCGACGGATATATACGGGGTGCTGGACACCGACGAGGAGCCCACGCCACCGCTGCCGCATGGCGCCACGGAGAGGGTCTCCGGGTCGCGCGGCGACGACGTCGGGCGCGCGCGGAACAC
This sequence comes from Thioalkalivibrio sp., assembly GCA_007120575.1. Taxonomy (GTDB): domain Bacteria; phylum Pseudomonadota; class Gammaproteobacteria; order Ectothiorhodospirales; family Ectothiorhodospiraceae; genus Thioalkalivibrio. Next base: position 7,095 of record SKNJ01000093.1, on the reverse strand, counting down.
CGGCAAGGTCGACGGCCTGCGCACAGTCCTGCAGCCACTGGCCGGGCGATTGCGGCAAGGGCTGTCACGGTTGCGCCCGGCCCGGGCCGAGGACACCCTCGGTACCCGTCTGGATCCGGAACACGAGGTGGATCCCGAACTGATCGAGGACGCGGACCCGCCGGACATGGAAACGCTCGGAGAGTATGTCTCCGAGCCGCGCGTGGTCGGCGAGAATCCGATGCGCGAGAAGCCGCCGCAGGTGGAGGAAGAGAAGATCCTGCTGTTGCACGTGGTGGCGCCGCGCAACCGGCCGTTCACCGGGGTCGCGCTGGGTGCGGCACTGGAGCGCGCCGGCCTGGAGCCGGGAGCGCTGGATATCCACCACTTCCATGATCCGCAGGTGGATAACCGCACGCCGCTGTTCTCGGTCGCCAACATGGTCGCACCGGGGACCCTGCGTGCCGAGGACCTGGCGGACATGATGACCCCCGGAGTCACGCTGTTCGTGCAGGTCCATGCGAGTGCCCAGCCCCAGCAGGCGTTCGAGCGCATGCTCGAGAATGCTCACGCCCTGGCGCGTGACCTGGGTGGTTCCATCCTCGACAGCCAGCAATCCACCGCGACCAATCAGACCCTGGCGTACATGCGCGAGGACCTGAACCAGTGGCTGATGCGCCATCGGCCGGATCTGCTGCGGCGACGGAGCGCGCGATGAGTGGCGGGCACGCCCACCGTTCCGCACCGGCGGACGGAGGGCGCGAACGGGTCGACTGGCTGCGCCGCGAGATCGAGCGGCACAACTACCGCTACTACGTCCTTGACGATCCGGAGGTCTCCGACGCCGAGTTCGACGAGTTGATGCGCGAACTGGAGACGCTGGAGGCGGCGCATCCGGAATGGGTCACGCCCGATTCTCCGACCCAACGGGTCGGAGGGGCCCCGGCCGAGGGCTTCGACCCGGTGCGTCACCGCCGGCCGATGCTGTCGCTGGCCAACGGGTTCGACGCCGACGAGATCCGCGACTTCGATCGCCGCGTACGCGAGCGCCTGGCGCGCGAGACCGGTGATCCGGAGCGGGTGGCTGCCGCGGTCACCTATATGGCGGAGCCCAAGCTGGACGGGCTGGCGATCAGCCTGATCTACCAGGACGGCCGCCTGGTACAGGCGGCGACCCGGGGTGATGGCGAGACCGGCGAAGACGTGACCGCGAACCTGCGCACGGTGCGTTCGATCCCGTTGCACCTGGGCGACCGGTTCACCGCGGAGGCCCCGCGGGTGCTGGAGGTGCGTGGCGAGGTCTTCATGCGGCGTTCGGACTTTCAGCGCCTGAACCGGGGCCTGGAGGCCGATGGCCTGCGCGGCTTCATGAATCCACGCAATGCCGCCGCGGGCAGTCTCCGTCAGCTTGATTCGCGGGTAACGGCGCGGCGTCCGCTGAGTTTTTTTGCCTATGCCGTCGGGTATGTCGAGGGCGGGCGTTTGCCGGACACGCAGTCCGGCACGCTCGACTGGCTGCGGGGGCTGGGTTTCCCGGTCTGTCCGGAGCGCGAGGTGCTGGAGGGGGTCGAGAACTGCCTGGCGTATTACCGGCGCCTGGCCGAGCGGCGTCCGGAACTGGATTACGAGATCGACGGGCTGGTGTACAAGGTGGACGACCTCGCGGCACAGCAGCTGCTTGGGGATGTCTCGCGCGCACCGCGCTGGGCAATCGCGCACAAGTTCCCCGCGGAGGAACGCACCACCACCCTGCGCGATGTCGAATTCAGTGTTGGACGGACCGGGGCATTGACGCCAGTAGCGCGCCTGGAACCGGTGCTGGTGGGCGGGGTGATGGTCAGCAACGCGACCCTGCACAACATGGACGAGATTGCGCGCAAGGATGTGCGCATTGGCGACCGCGTGATCGTGCGGCGCGCCGGGGACGTGATCCCGGAGGTGGTCGGGCGCGCCGGTGGAGAGAGGCCGCCAAAAAACCGGGTGATCGAGATGCCCGCGCGCTGCCCCGAGTGCGGTTCGCATGTCGAGCGCCCGGAGGGTGAGGTGGTGGCGCGCTGCACCGGTGGTCTGGTCTGCCCGGCGCAGCGCCGCGAGGCCCTGAAGCACTTCGTGTCGCGCCGCGCAATGGACATTGAGGGTTTTGGCGAGAAGCTGATCGAGCAGCTGGTGGAGGGGGACCGGGTGCACACCCCGGCAGAGCTGTTCGCGCTGGACCGGGAAACGCTGGAGGGTCTGGAGCGGGTCGGCCCGAAGCTCGCGCGGAATTTGCTGGATTCGCTGGAGGCCAGCCGCACGACCACCCTCGGGCGCTTTATCTTTGCGCTGGGTATCCGCGAGGTGGGCGAGGTGACCGCGCGTAACCTGGCGGCGTACTTTGGAGACCTGGACGCCCTGATGCAGGCGGATGCCGAAACCCTGCAGGCGGTACCGGACGTCGGACCGATCGTCGCCGAGCACATCGCGAACTTCTTTGCCGAGCCGCATAACCGCGAGGTGATCCGGGCGCTGCGCGAAGCCGGTATTCACTGGCCGGTTCCCGAGCGCGATGCGGTCGGGGATGCCGCTGCGAACGCGCCGCTGGAAGGCAACACCTACGTACTGACCGGCAGTTTCGAGGACATGACCCGCGAGGAGGCCCGGGCGGCACTGGAGGCACGCGGGGCGAAGGTGACCGGGTCGGTGTCGGGCAGGACGACGGCGGTGATTGCCGGTGTGGATCCGGGATCCAAGGTGGTGAAGGCGGAGTCGCTGGGCGTTCCGGTGCTGGGCCCGGACGAGCTGAACACGCTGCTGGGGCGGGCGGGATGAACCGGACGGTCATGATCCACCCCGGAGGCGAACCATGCTGAAGGGGGGGCTGGAACGGCTGATGGGCCTGCAACGGGTGCACAAGCGCTGGCTGATGGTGGCCGCCGACGTGGTGATGCTGCCGCTGGCTCTGTGGTCGGCGTTCATCATCCGGCTGGGCGAGCCACTGCCGTCGGTGATGCGGGAGGCCTGGTGGCTGTTTCCGCTGGTGGTGGTCGCCGGTGTGCTGATCTTCGTGCGCCTGGGGCTTTATCGCGCGGTGGTGCGGTTCATGGGATCGCGCACCATCTGGGCGGTGGCGTTCGGGGTGATTCTGCTGTCGCTGGTACTGGGGATCGCCGCGCTGGTCGGGCAGATTTCGGGTTTCCCGCGTTCGGTACCGTTCGGGTTCGCGGCGATCGCATTTGTGTACGTGGGCGGGAGCCGGTTCCTGGTGCGTGCCTGGTACCGCTCGCTGGTGGCCGCCGAGGCGCGCGCGGAGCCGGTGATCGTGTTCGGCGCAGGCGAGGCCGGCGTGCAGTTGCTGGCCGGGCTGAAGTCGGGCGGGCGTTTCCGCGTGACCGCGTTCATCGATGACGACCGCAGCCTGCAGGGCAGTTCGATCGATGGCATTCCGGTGTATCCGGTGGAAGCCTTGTCGCGTTTGCTGGAGCGCTTCCACGTGCGCCGCCTGTTGCTGGCGGTGCCATCGGCCTCGCGGGCCGAGCGGCGGCGCATCCTGGAGCGGCTGGAGCCGTATCCGCTGTACGTGCAGTCGGTTCCGTCGATGGGCTCGGTGGTGTCCGGCCAGGCGCGCCTGGAACAGTTGGAGGATGTGGATATCGCCGACCTGCTGGGGCGCGATCCGGTACCGCCCGATCCGCAACTGCTGGAACGCAGCATCCGCGGGCGGGTGGTCATGGTGACCGGGGCGGGCGGGTCGATCGGGTCCGAGTTGTCGCGGCGCATCCTGCGGCTGGAGCCCGCGGCACTCGTGCTGTTCGAACACAACGAGTTCTCGCTCTACCGCATCGAGCAGGAGTTGCAGCACCAGGCGCAGAAGGCCGGGCAGGTGGCCCCGGTGCACGGGTTGCTGGGCAGCGTGACGAACTCGCGCCGGGTGGCCGCGGTGTTGCGCCAGTTCGGGGTGCAGACGTTGTACCACGCGGCGGCCTACAAGCACGTCCCGATCGTCGAGGAGAACCGTATCGAGGGGGTGCGCAACAATGTGTTCGGGACCGCCGTGCTGGCCGACGCCGCGATCGCCGCGGGGGTCGAGCGATTCATCCTGATCAGCACCGACAAGGCGGTACGGCCCGCCAACGTGATGGGGGCCACCAAACGCCTGGCCGAGATGGTGCTGCAGGATCGCGCGCGTTCCGGTCCGGCGACGCGCTTCAGCATCGTGCGTTTTGGCAACGTGCTGGGTTCCTCCGGCTCGGTGGTGCCGCTGTTCCATCAGCAGATCCGCGCCGGCGGGCCGGTAACCGTCACCCATCCGGAGATCACCCGCTACTTCATGTCCATCCCCGAAGCGGTCGAGCTGGTGATCCAGGCCGGGGCGATGGCCGAGGGGGGCGAGGTGTTCGTGCTGGAGATGGGCGAGCCGGTGCGTATCGTGGACCTGGCGCGACGCATGGTCCGGCTGCACGGGCGCCAGGTGCAGGAAAACGGGCGACCCGAGGACGGCATCGCGATCGTCTATACCGGACTGCGCCCGGGCGAGAAACTCTACGAGGAGCTGCTGATTGGCAATAACGTCACGCCGACGGTCCACGCGAAGATCCTGTGCGCGCAGGAGGATTGCGCTGATTCGGCGGTGCTGGCGCGCGCCCTGCAAACCCTGGACGCCGCGGATCGCGACATGGACGCCGACGCGGTAACCCGCGAACTGCGGCGGGTGGTACCGGAATATCGCGGCGGCCGGTCGGACCCGCCGGCGGACGCGGTGGTTGCCGCGCACGAACCCCCACGCGCCGCCAGTGCACAAACCGGAAAAGGAAACCGCTGAATGAAGATCACCGTAATCGGGACCGGCTACGTCGGTTTGGTAACCGGAACCTGTTTTGCCGAAATGGGGCATCACGTGACCTGTGTCGACGTGGATGCGCACAAGATCGAGAACCTGCGCCAGGGCATCCTGCCGATCTACGAACCGGGACTGGAGCCGCTGGTGGCGCGCAACCATGCCGAGGGGCGCCTGAGTTTCACCACGCGTCTGGCAGAGGGTGTGCCCGGGTGCGAGGCATTCTTTATCGCGGTCGGGACGCCGCCCGGCGAGGATGGCTCGGCGGATCTGCAGTACGTGCTGGCGGTGGCGCGCGAGATCGGCATCCATCTGGATCACTACGCGGTGGTGGTGGACAAGTCCACGGTCCCGGTGGGTACCGCAGACCGCGTGCGCGCGGTCATCCAGGAAGAGCTGGAGCGGCGCGGTGTGCAAGTCGGATTTGACGTGGTCAGCAACCCGGAATTCCTCAAGGAGGGCGCGGCGGTCCAGGACTTCATGAAGCCCGACCGCATCGTGGTGGGGGCCGACGGCGAGGCCGCGATCAGCTGCATGCGCGAGTTGTATGCCGATTTTTCGCGCAACCACGATCGCCTGATCGTGATGGGCGTGCGCGACGCGGAGATGACCAAGTACGTCGCCAACGCGATGCTGGCCACCAAGATCTCGTTCATGAACGAGATCGCCAATCTGTGCGACCGGATGGGTGCCGATGTGGAGAACGTGCGCATCGGCATCGGTTCCGACCAGCGCATCGGTTACCACTTTATTTATCCTGGTTGCGGCTATGGCGGCTCGTGTTTCCCGAAGGACGTGAAGGCGCTGATCCGCATGGCCCACGCCCACGATTTCGCTCCTGTCGTACTGCAGGCAGTCGAGGATCGCAACGAGACCCAGAAGACCTATCTGTTCGATCGTATCCGCGACCACTACGGCGACGACCTCGAAGGCCGCCACTTCGGGCTGTGGGGCCTGGCCTTCAAGCCGGGAACCGACGACATGCGCGAGGCCCCGTCGAAGGTGCTGATCCGGCAGTTGATCGAGGCGGGGGGAAGCGTGCGTGCCTATGATCCAGTGGCAATGGACGTGGCCCGCGAGGAGCTGCCTGCGGCCTGGTTCGAGAGTGGCCGTCTTGCGCTGGCCGAGGACGAGTACACCGCCGCGGAGGATGCCGACGCGCTGGTCCTGGTCACCGAATGGCGCCCGTTCCGCAACCCCGATTTCGATCGCATCCATGCTGCGATGCGACCGGAACCCGCGATCTTTGACGGTCGTAACCAGTATGCACCGGAAGCGATGCGCGAACAGGGTTACCACTACGCCGGGGTCGGGCGTTCCGGGGCCTGAGGGACCCCGGCCCCGACGCTGGCGGCACTTGCCTACAGCTGGAAACGCTCCACGCGCTGGCGCAGCTCCGCGGCCAGACGCGACAGCTGTTCACTGGCCGTCGCCACCTGACCGGAGGCGCTGAGGCTCTCGTCCGCTACCGTGCTGATGTTCTGCACGTTGCGGTTGATCTCCTCGGAGACCGTGCTCTGTTCCTCGGACGCACTGGCGATCTGGGTGGTCATCTCGTCGATGGTCCGGATCGACTCGCTGAGTTGCTGCAGGCGATCGCGGACGCCATGGACTTCCTCGACCACGCTGCGCGCGCTGGTTTCGTTGGTTTCCATCGCCGATACCGCGTGTTTCACGCCCTGTTGCAGGCCCTCGATGATGGCGCTGATGCGCTCGGTCGACTCGTGGGTGCGGCCGGCCAGTACGCGCACCTCGTCGGCCACCACCGCGAAGCCGCGTCCGGCATCGCCGGCCCGGGCCGCCTCGATCGCGGCGTTGAGGGCAAGGAGGTTCGTCTGCTCGGTGATCTCCTGGATCATGTTGAGGATCTGGCCGATCTCCTCACTCTTGCTGGCGACGTCGCGCACGGCCTCCGCGGACGAGTGGATCTCGGACGAGAGCCGGTCCACCGCTTGCGCCGTTTGCCGGGTCGTGGCATTGGCCTCGGTTGCGGCTTGATCGCCGGCTCCGGCGGCATCCGCTGCCGACTGGGTATTGCTGGCGACCTCGGCGACTGTGGCGGTCATTTCGTTCATCGCCGTGGCGACCTGGTCGGTCTCGTCCTTCTGGCGGGCGACGCCGTTGCGGGTCTGTTCCGCCACCGCGGCAAGCTGATCGGTGGCCGAGGCGACCTGTTCACCCGATTCCACCACCTGGCGTACCAGGCTTTGCATGTCGTATTCCATGCTGTTGAAGGCCTCGGTAGCGACCCCGATCTCGTCACGGCCACGCACCGGAAGGGGCTTCCCGGAGAGATTGCCGGC
>SKNJ01000189.1 GCA_007120575.1 Thioalkalivibrio sp. | reverse complement strand
GTTCAAGGAGCGGCCCGATCTCGAACCGCGCTATTGGAAGGGCGCACTGTGGTCGCCGCCCTCCTTCGCCGCAAGCTGCGGCGGCGCACCGATTGCCATCGTGCGCCAGGCCATCGAACAGTAGCCCACGCCACGCTGAAATCGAACGCCGGCTGCGCCGTCCGCGCGCAACAATGCCCACAGGGGGCTTGTTTACGCGTTTTCAGGGCTGCTGCGCGGAGGTGCTTGGGGACGCCGCCGAGCCGCCCGGGTGCCGGCGGCGCCTGCGTCCGTCGCGGCTGCGCTCCTGCAGGAGCACGCCCACGAAGAGGGCCAACACGACCTGCGTGGCGGGAATGTGCCAACTGAAGTCGCCGAGGCTCACCAGCGCCAGTGCCGCCAGACCGGCGTAGAGGGCCACCCGCTCGGTGCTCAGGTGCGCGGCGCGGAGCAGCCCTGCGATGACCAAAAGCAGCAGGAGGGCCCCGACCAGACCCATTTCCACGAGCCATTGCAGGAGGTCGTTGTGCGCGTAGTCGTACCAGCCGCTGATGGCGCCGGGCTGGATCTGCTTGAACGCGGCCTCGAAGCCGCCGAGACCGACGCCGTGCAGGTACCAGCGGGCCGGGAACTCGTGCACCATCAGCAGGAACACCTGGAACCGGCTGTCCTCCAATTCCGTCGCCAGCAGGCGTTCCGCAAGCGGCGTGAGCCCGTACCAGGCGGCTGCCAGCACGGCCATCACCAGGAACGCGTACGCGGGCCAGACCGAATGCCCGTGCAGCATGTGGCGGTGGCGCGACCAGAGCAGGAGCCCGACCGCTGCGCCCAGCAGCGCGGCCGCACTGCCGAGGCGCGAGGCGCTCGCGAACAGCGCCGCACCGATCACCGCACCGGTAATCAGACTGCCGGCGAACTTCAGCTCCCGGGGCAGACGCGCCAGCAGCGGCATCTCGCGGATCCACCAGACCGCAACGCCGAGGGGCCAGAGCAGCGCGAGATAGGCCGCGAACAGGTTGCGGTTGCTGAAGGTACCGTGGACGAAATCCGGGTTGTTGCGCGGCCAGATCCCGAGGATGCTGTCGGCGCCGGCCGCGTGAGCGGTGACGCCGTAGATCGCCTGGAACAGCGCCGTGGCCACCAGCGCGAGCCAGATCCAGTGGCGCTGGGCACTGCGCAGGCCGAAGGCGATCCAGGCGATGGTGAACAGGGCCACGAAGGCCGCCCAGCCGCGCAGGCTGGCGCCGATGTCCGGCGACCAGTGCCGTGGCGCGAAATCCGCGTAGCGCCAGAGCGCCTCGGGATACGCACCGAAGGCCTGCGCCAGGGCCGGGAGCGGCAGGACCTGGAGCAGGACGGTGCCCGTGAACAGCGCGAAGAAGAGAATCCAGGTACGCGGTGGTGGCGGCAGTGCACCGCGCAGCGGGAGCGTCGCCAGCAGTCCCGCCAGCAGGGCGCCGGCGACCAGCACCAACTGGGTCGCGGTCAGGGTGAACGGGGTGCGTTGACCCATCATCAGCGGCAGCGCCAGGGCCACCGCCACCAGGATTAGCGTGGCCGCATAGGGGCCCGGCCCCCCCGGGGAACGCGCCTGGGAACGTCCGTGGTACCCGGCTTCGGGATCAGTAGTCGATGCTGGCAATGTGCCACTCCAGGCTCTGTTCGATCAGCCGGTAGCGGATCGGGCCACTGGCGGTGAACTGGCGTCCGTCGGGGTAGTGAATCGCGAGGTCGAACCGGCCCGAGGCGATCCAGGCCTCGGACTGCGGCTCCAGCGCTTCGATGTCCACCTGCAGGCGACGCAGGGCTGAACGCGCGAAGATACGGCGATAGGTGCTGCGGAACCAGTCCCGGCCCTGGTTGCGGTTCTCGCGGGGGTCATCGGCGAGCAGGCGCATCAGGGTCTCGATATCGCCCTCCTCGAAGGCGCGCCGATACCGTTCGATCACGTGGACGACCGGCGCGAAACCATCGGAGCCCAACATCCCGTGGACGCGCTCGCCGTCCACCCGCGCCGGCGCCACCGCCGCCAGCGCATCGCCCGCGGGAGCCGCGATCCCGGTCGGCCCGGAGACCGCGCCCGGCGCGGCCGCCTGCTGGCGCGCCTCCAGTTGCTGCGCGTGGGCCGAGCGGTTCGGGGCCTGCGCGATGTAGACCTGGAGCACGGTGGCCAGCGCCGCAATCACCGCCAGGCCGACCAGCTTCGCCTCAAGGTTCCGCGTCTCGCGCAGATGGTTCTGCAGCAGCGCCTTCAGGCCGGGACCGAAGCGGATGCTGCGCGACCACAGCCCCGGGGGGGGCGCCGCCCGTGCCTTGGGAGAGCCGAGCATCGGCCGCGGTCCAGACCGCTGCGGTGGTGCATCGCGAGACCTCCGGTACGAACGCTGTAGCACCTGGAACCGCGACGTGAGCCAGCCCGCAAGTTCCGGTGAACGGTCCGGGTGGAAGGCGGCCAGCAGGCGCCGGTACTGGAGACGGCGCTGGATCGCATCGCCGCCCAGCCACGCCGCCGACTCGCTCAATTCGTCGTCCACGAAGAGCAGCCCGTCGAGCTGCCGGTAGACCAGCTCCAGCAGGAAGGGCTCTGCGCCCGGTTCCCCCAACAACGGCGTCAGGCCGTGAACGTCCCCCTTCCCGCTGCGACCACTGACCCAGGCGAGAACCACGCGCAGCGCTGCGTGGCTGAGCTGCTCCACCTCGGACAGGCGCAGGCTCAGGGCGAGATCGCGCAGGTCGTTTTCGTCGAGGTCCATGCAAGTTCAGTCGGCGTCGGTTGCGGCCACCGGTTCGAGCCGCAACGCGTCGAGCCAGAGCTGCCCGGCGAGGAAGCGGTCGAAATCGAGCCGGGTCGGGTCGCGGCGCACCTGCAGGTCGAGCACTCCGGCTTCGGCGGACGTCTCGCGCTCGATCTGGATCGCGAACGGCGCCCAGTCGAAAGCGGCCGCCGGCAGATCGATCCGGGCGCGCGCGCCCTCGCCGCCCGAGACCCAGAGATAGGGAAGGTTCGCGGTCGTCAGCCCGTCCGCCCGCCAGTACCCCGAGAGGACCCAGGCACGCGGCCCGGCCAGCATCGGAATGCGCAGCGACAGGCCGCTCATCCGGAGGTTCTCGCGACCGTCGAAGTCGACCCGAAGACTCGCGGGCTCAGTGACGTAGGCGACTGTATCGCGCGTGACGGCCGCGCCACTGGGTACACGCGTGCGCCAGTGCAGGCCGCGCCCGTGACCCAGGGTGTGCTGGAAATCGCCGTTGGGCACGGTGCCCGGATCATAGTCGGGAAAGCTCTGCCACCAGGCATACATCGCATACTCCGGCTGCCGCTCGGCGAGCGCGAGGTCGACGAAATCGAGCAGGCCGGGATCGTCGCCGGCACGCGGTTGCGGCAACCGTTCCCAGGCCTGCACGGCCAGGTCCAGCCAGGCGTAGCGGCGGGCGACGTTCAGCGCCGCGAGCAGGTGCGGCTCGCCCGCGGGCAGGATGCGCTCGACCAGCGCGGCGGCATCCGGGCGCCATTCGAAGGCGAGCACCAGCGCATCCCGGGTACCGGCCGGGTGGTCCTGCAGCGAGTCGCGCAGCGCACGCTCGGCGCGGTCGTGGTCTCCCAACTCGTATGCGAGCAGCGCGGCCTGCCAGTGGAGCGCGCGATGCGCGGGCTGCACGCTCCGCGCGGCCTGCGCGAAGGCCAGCACGCGCTCGGGGCAATCCCCGGCTGCGTGTGCGTTCAGGGCCCGGCTGAACCAGCGCGACGGATCCAGCGGGTAGCGCTGCAGTTGCCAGGCGAGGACCGCTTCGGCGGCCGCGGGCTCCAGGCCCAGGGTCTCGTCCGGCGCTGCCGCCAGGGCGCGCCCGCTCAGGCCGCCCCAGGGCTGGCGTGCCTCGAGCCGGGCCAGACTGGTGTCCAGTTCGGACCAGTTCAGGCTGCGCAGCGTCTGGTGCTCGGTCCACGCGATGAACAGCGCGGCGGCACCCGCCATCGGAAGCAGCAGCCAGCGCAGCGCGAAGACGATCACGGGACCTCCAGTGGGTCAGGAAGCCTTGCGCTGCGGGGCAGCCTCGATCTCGTCGCTCTCCCGATGTCCCTTGTCCGGCTCGTAGTTGTAGTAGTAGGCCGAGTAGTAGGAGTACTCCGGGCTGTCGAGATCGACCCGGTTCAGCACCACGCCGAGCAAGGGTGCGTGCACCTGGCGCAGCCGCTGCACCGAGATCCGGAGATTTTCCTTGCCGGTCTTGCCAGCGGAAGCCACGAGCACCACGCCGTCCACCAGGCGCGAGGCGACGACCGCGTCGGCAAGGCCCAGGATTGGCGGTGCATCCACGATCACGTAATCGAAGATCCGCCGGCAGTCATTCAGCACCTTCGCGAGCTGGCTGGAGCTGAGCAGCTCGGCGGGGCTGGGGGTGGCGTGGCCGGCCGGCATCAGGGACAGCCCTTTGATCTCCGTGCCATGAATCAACGGGTGCCCGGCCTCGCGTCCGTTGCTGGCCTGCGCGATGCCGTCGGTCAGGCCGGGCGCGCGCGGGATGCCGAAATCCCGGTGGACCGAGGGTCGGCGCAGGTCGGCATCCATCAGCAGCACCGAGGCGCCGTTCTGGGCCAGCACCGTGGCGAGGTTGACGGCCGTGGTGGTCTTGCCGTCCCCCTGGGCGGCACTGGTGAACAGCAGCACCTTGGGCATGCCCTCCGGCGTGGAGAACATCAGGCTGGTACGCAGGGACCGGAAGGCCTCGGAGACCGCGGACTTCGGATGCGTGGCGCTGTAGTGCGAGAGTCCGCGCTCCGGGCGCCCGCGGGTGCCCGGACCGTTCTGGTCGCGCGGGCGCAGCAGCGGAATCAGCCCCAACACCGGGCGGTCCACCAGGCGTTCGAGGTCTTCGGTCCGCCGGATCGTGCTGTCCAGGAACTCGAGCAGCAGCGCGAGGGCCACGCCGATCATCAACCCGAGCATGGCGGCGAGCGCGAGGTTTTTCGTGAGGATCGGCCGGAACGCTCCCCCCGGCACCCGGGCGTCATCGATCACCGAGATGTTGGACTTCTGCACGCCGGCGGCGACGCCGATCTCCTTCATGCGCTGCAGCACCGCGTCGTACAACTCGCGGTTGGTCTCGTGTTCCCGGCGCAGGATGTTGTACTGCACGCTGCGCTCGTTCAGCGTCATCAATTGCTCCTCGCGCTGATCGATCGCCTGTTCGAGGGAATGGGCCTCGCCGCTCCTCGCCGCAAGCCGGCCCGCGATCCCGGTCACGAGCCGGTTGCGCTCGATCGCCACCTCTTGCCGCAGGGCTTCGAGTTCGGAACGCTTCTCCACCACGGCCGGGAACGTGTCGGTGTACTGCCGCGAAAGGGTCCGGTAGGCCAGGGTCGCATCCTGGAGCCGGGCCTCCAGCGCGGCCAGGCGTTCGACCACCAGGTCGCTGCCGCCCACCGTATCGAGGTGCTCCACCCGCCCCTCTTGCGCCAGATCACGCCATCCCGTCAGTTGCAGCAGTTCGCGCCGAACCTCTTCCAGACGCGTGCTTTTGCCGCGCAGGCCTTCGCGGGTGAGTGCGATGTTCTGATCGAGGTCGGACACCCGGGCCTCGCGCGCGAACTGCGCCAGCGCACGATCGGAGCGCTCCAGCGCGATGCGCATCTCGTCCAACTGGCCCTCGAGGAAACGCCGGGCCTGGGTGCCGGAGTCGAAGCGGCGCTGCAGCGAGGCGTCGATGTACTCGCGTACCACGGCGTTGGCCAGCCGCGCCGAGAACTCCGGATCGAAGCTGACCACGCTGACCCGGACCACCTGGGTGTTGCGGACCGGTTCGATCTCGAGCTTGCGCAGCAGTGTCCTGGCGGCCGCGTCCACCGGATCGCGAGCGGCACGTTCCAGCGCCTGCGTATCCGCGCCGGCGTGCTCCCGAACCCGGCTGCGCAGGAGCGACGTCAGACCGCGCACCTCCGCGCCGAAGCTGCGCTGGCGCACCGCGCCGGTCAATTCCGGGTGATCCTGCAACTGTTCGGCCCGCACCACGGCCTCGGCCAGCGAACGGCTGCGCAGGATTTCATACTGGCTCGCCCGGTACTCGGCCGAACCGCGGCTTGAGGTCTGGTCGAAGTCCTGAAACGCGAGAATCTGGTTCGCCTCGGGCTCGATCAGCACCAGGGCAGTGGCACGGTACTCGGGCACCTGCAGTTTCGTGGCCACGAAGGTCGCGGTGACGACGACCAGCAACAGCGCCAGGATCAGCCACTTGCGCTTGACCAGGATCTTCCAGTACTCGCCCAGGTCGATGCTGTCGTCATCGTCAGGCGCACCCACGGCCGCCGCAGGCTCGTACCGAACCATGGCGCCGTCGGTGTTGGGGATCGCCCGCAAGGGCAGAAACTTCGCGTCGCGCTGTTCACCTGAAGCCATGGGATCTCTCGAAACCGGTGCGATTTCACACCGGTATGGCAAAAACCGTCATAGAAACACCGGCCCCACGGAAACCGTCGGGCCCGGCAGGGTCGCCGGCAGGGCCGCGAGACCGTGGCCGAACCGCTTCATCCGTGTTACGGGCTGGGCGGGCACGGCGCGAAGGGCGGCGGAACAAAACCGGGTGGTCCGATGGGTCGTGCATCAAAGCCGGGCGGGCACCCGTTGCCGAACGGAGGCTCTGGCCGGGCCGGTCGTCCCGGGAACGGGGTCCGCGGCCCCCCCGACATCCGCCGCGAGGAGGGCCGCAGCGTCGGGTTGTTGGAATAGGGCCAGGTCTCGGAGAGGGAACGGGGACCCCAGTAGGGCCCGTCGTACAGGTAGGAATCCTGACCAATGGTCATCCAGGGCGCCACGATCGTCCTGTCGTTGGCCGAAACGGCTGCGGCCGTGACCCCGAACCCAAGAAGCAGCACCCCTGCCACCAGTAATCGAGAAATCTTGTTCGCCTGCATCACGCGCCCCCCTGTTGAGGCTTGGGTAAGATGTATATCGTAACGTTTAGAAAAATTATAACCTGATGGTACGCGCATTCCCAGGTGGGTTCAACTGCGTTGCGAGTCCTCCAGCGCGGCGCCGGACCCTGCCCGGAGCCGCCGCAGCCAGCCCGCGAAACCACGCCCCCGGGCGGGTAGCGCGCCCCGGACTTGGTCGGCATCCACATCCTGCCCGTCCGCGAGGCCACGCGGAATGTCTTCGGTGAGCAGCCTGGCGACATCGGGCGAGGTCCACTGCGCCACGACGTCGCGTCCGCGGCTCAACTGCGGGATGCGCCGCCGGTCGCGGTGGGCGTCGGAGGCCATCACCTGGACCAAGCCCGCGCACACCATCCTTCGCGCCGCGTCCTGGATCTGCGGCCCGAACTGGCCGGTACAGGATTGCGCGGTCACCTGCGCAAGACAGCCCATTTCGATCCATTCGGCGAGCTTCTCCGTCGTGGCGATCAGCTCGCCGTTGCGCTCGGGGTGCGCGATCAGCGGCCGCAGGCCCATGGCCAGGATGTCCTCGAGGATACTGGTGGCACCCAGCGGCACGCTGTGCACCGGAAGCTCGACCAGCACCGCACGCTTGCGATCGGCGATGGTCAGCGCACTGCCCTCCGCCAGTGCCGCCGGCAGTTCCGGTACCAGGTGGCATTCGCTGCCCGGTCGCACATCCAGCGCAATCCCGTGGCTGCGCAACTCGCTGCAGAAGTTCGCACACTGTTCGCGCACGTGCCGAGCCGGATTGCGGTAGACGCCATTCAGGTGGTGCGGCGTGAGCACGGAGATGACGATGCCGTCGGCGACCGCCTGACGGGCCATGTTCAGAGCCTGCGCGAGGTCCTTCGCCCCGTCGTCGATCCCGGGCAGCAGGTGGCCGTGCAGGTCCACCATGCCGCCCGGTGGGCGGTTACGAGGATGGCGTGCAATCATCGTCATCGACTTGTGTGGAGCCTCCGTGGTGAGCGATCCGTCGGGCCTTCCAGCCCCGGGCACGCCCGGGACGGACGGTAACCGGGGGCACGCGCTCCCGGCCAACGCCGGTTGGCGACGGTCACGAAGCCTCAGCGGCTGCCCGCCTCCTCATACGCGAAGAGGAACGGCCCAAAGAAAAGCGGCGCAAGATAGTCCAGTCCCTCGTCAGTGCAACTGGGGTAGCTCTTGGGAACGCTCCCTCTCGTGACCACCTGCACGGCGTCCTCGGCGGTGCCCGTATCGTCTCCGAAACGGACTTCCACCGTGTTTCCGCCACGCCCCGAAACCACCACGATGCCCTCGTCCGGACAGGCGTCGCCGCTGCTCAGCGAGGAATCGGTGAAACGCACGGGCTTCTCGGTCTTGATCGTCGCCGCGCCGCCCATCCCGCTGGTGGCGATTCTTCCCGAAACGCGGGTGGCACCGCTCTCGTTCCAGTCTTGTTCTGATGTCGCGCGATACTCGAATTCCTCGACCAACGAGCCCCCAAGCTGGCCAATATACATCGCGCCACCGGCCTGTTTCGCGAGCCGCGCTTCCATGCGCTGTACATTCAGCGCGAACACGCCCTCCTCTGAATACTGCGCCCCGAACTGGTAGTCGCCCGTCTCCTGGCCCGAAACCGCGCCGTCGAGCACCAGCACATCCGGCGTGCCATTGCGGGACCCGCGAAGATCGATCTCGGTCTCGAAGGTATCGCTCCAGCGGCCCGAACCCGAGCCGTTTGCGGCTGTCCAGCGATCATCGTATGCATAGGTTTCCGTCCATGTTCCGTTCAGCACGAACCGGTCGCCCGCGACCGTGCCGGCGCAATTAGCGAAGGTCCATGTGAAGCCACCGACATCCTTCAACGACGTGTCGCCCTCGGTTGCTTCAAACCAGAAGTCCTCGGTGAAGGTTCCACCGGCGTCACAATCGTCCGTATACGATTCCTTCCCGGACTCACCGGACGACGGCGACACCGATGCGAACGCGCGCAAGGACGGGTTGCCACGGGCCTCGCGCTGGGCGCGCCGGCTACCGTCGTCACCGGAGGCGGCGGTGGCGACACTGAGAAGGGTTTCGGTGCGCCCCCCCATCCCCAGTGTGCCCACCTGGAAGATCGCTTCGTCCAGTTCGCCGAGGAAACCCGCGAACGCGCCGGTATCGAGTACCAGGGCTTCGGCGGTGTCCGCGAATGCCGCTGCGGTGGACAGATCCACCTCTTGCGCAAACAAGCCGTCATCGAACTGCGGTTGCGTGGTGGTGTCGGGTTCGCGGTCGTTACTGCTGCTACCGCCGCATCCGACGAGAAGCGCACCCACCGCAGCCACCAGAATGGCCTTGTTCAGTCTCGTAAGCTGTTCGCGTCTCACCCTATCTCCCCGTGCTTGAAT
>SKNJ01000048.1 GCA_007120575.1 Thioalkalivibrio sp. | reverse complement strand
TCGAATCCACCGTGCAGTCGATCCAGCGCGCGGTGGAGGAGGCCGAGCTGATGGCCGGCTGCGAGATCCACTCGGTGTACACCGGGATCGCCGGTTCCCATATCAAGAGCTACAACTCCACGGGCGTAGTTGCGATCAAGGACGGTGAGGTGGTTGCCGGGGACGTCGACCGGGTAATCGACGCCGCGCGCGCCATCGCGATCCCGGCCGACCAGCGCATCCTCCATGTGTTGCCGCAGGAATACATCATCGATGAGCAGGAGGGCGTGCGCGAGCCGATCGGCATGTCCGGGGTGCGCCTGGAGGCGAAGGTGCACCTGGTCACCGGGGCGGTCTCCGCCGCGCAGAATATCGTCAAGTGCGTCGAGCGCTGCGGGTTGCGGGTCGACGACATCATCCTGGAACAGCTTGCCTCCAGCTATTCGGTGCTCACCGAGGACGAGAAGGATCTGGGCGTGTGTCTGGTCGATATCGGTGGTGGTACCACCGATATCGCGGTGTTCGCGCATGGCGCGATCGCGCATACCGCAGTGATCCCGATTGCCGGCGACCAGGTCACCAACGACATCGCGGTCGCGCTGCGCACCCCCACCCAGTACGCCGAAGAGCTGAAGATGAAATATGCCTGCGCGCTGCGCTCGCTGGCTGATCCCGGAGAGTCCATCGAGGTCCCCGGGGTCGGTGATCGCGATGCACGGCGGCTGTCGCGCCAGACCCTGGCCTCGGTGGTCGAGCCACGTTACGAGGAGCTCCTGCAGCTGGTCCAGGCGGAACTGCGCCGCTCGGGGACCGAGGAGATGATCGCCGCCGGCGTGGTGCTGACCGGGGGCTCCTCGCGCATGGAGGGGGTCGTGGATCTGGCCGAGGAGGTCTTTCACATGCCGGTGCGCCAGGGCGTGCCGCAAAAGGTCACCGGGTTGCTCGACGTGGTGCGCAACCCGATTCATGCGACCGGGGTGGGGCTGCTGCTCTACGCCCGCGAGTCGCGCGCACAGCGGGAGGCGCGTCCGGTGGATGCCGGCTTCCAGGGCATCTGGGCGCGCATGAAGCGCTGGTTTTCCGGGCAGATCTAGGGCCCGGGCAGGGAGGCCGGACCGCTCTCCGGCCACAGGAAGGGACGACGACGTGAACATGTACACACGAAGCGAGAGGAAACAGTCATGACATTCGAACTGATGGATACCTTTAGCCAGAGCGCGACGATCAAGGTCGTCGGCGTGGGTGGCGGCGGCGGCAACGCCGTGCAACACATGGTCCACTCGCAGCTGGAGGGGGTCGACTTCATCTGCGCCAATACCGACGCCCAGGCGCTGAAGAGCCTGGACTCGAAGACCCTGCTACAGCTGGGTGGCGATATCACCAAGGGCCTCGGGGCCGGGGCCGACCCGTCGGTTGGGCGCGAGGCCGCGCTGGAGGACCGCGAACGCATCCAGGACCTTCTGCAGGGCGCCGACATGGTCTTCATTACGGCCGGCATGGGCGGTGGTACCGGGACTGGTGCCGCCCCGGTGGTCGCGCAGATCGCCAAGGAGATGGGCATCCTGACGGTGGCGGTGGTCACCAAGCCGTTCCCGTTCGAGGGCAAGAAGCGTATGCAGGTCGCGATGTCCGGGATCAAGGCGCTGACCGAGCAGGTCGATTCGCTGATTACCATCCCCAATGAAAAGCTGTTGACGGTGATGGGCAAGAACACCACGCTGCTGGATGCATTCAAGGCGGCGAATGATGTGCTGTTCGGCGCGGTGCAGGGGATCGCCGAGCTGATTACCCGGCCGGGCCTGATCAACGTCGACTTCGCCGACGTGCGCAACGTGATGCGCGAGATGGGCATGGCGATGATGGGTACCGGGTCCGGCACCGGCGAGGATCGTGCCCGCCAGGCCGCCGAGGCGGCGATCGCCAGCCCGCTGCTGGAGGACATCGACATCTCCGGCGCGCGCGGCATTCTGGTGAACGTGACCGGTGGCATGGATGTCGGGATCGGCGAGTTCGAGGAAGTCGGCGAGGCGGTCAAGGCCCTGGCCTCGGAGGACGCGACCGTGGTGGTCGGGACCGTGATTGATCCCGAGATGAGCGACGAGATGCGCGTGACCCTGGTGGCCACCGGCCTCGGTGCGCCGGTGCAGCACACGGAACAGCCGCGGGTGCGGGTGGTCGACGCGCCGAAGAAGGCGGTGGGTTCGGATGTCGAGGTTGATTTCGACCAGCCGACCGTCAAGCGGCAGCGCGGGACCGACGATCTGGGGGTCGATTACAACCAGCAGCAGGGCATTGATGTGCTGGATATTCCGGCCTTCCTGCGCAAGCAGGCGGACTGAAATCCGCACCGTATGCAGGATGAGCGGATTCCTGCAATAATGCGGCAATCGTTGTGTGCATGTGGAGCCCGGGAGGGCCCCGGGCTCCCTTTTTCGCGCACACCTGCAAGCGAGGCATTGCGTTGATCAGGCAGAGAACCCTCAAGAACAGCATCCGGGCCACCGGGGTCGGATTGCATACCGGGGAGAAGGTCGTGCTGGTTCTGCGACCGGCGCCCCCGAATACCGGCATCATTTTTCATCGCTCCGATCTGGACCCGACCGTAGCCATCCCGGCGCGCGCCGAGAACGTGGGGGACACACGCCTGTCGACCACGCTGGTCCGGGACGATGTGCGCGTTTCGACCGTGGAGCACCTGCTGTCGGCGGTGGCCGGCCTGGGGATCGACAATCTGCATGTCGATGTCAGCGCGCCGGAGGTGCCGATCATGGATGGCAGTGCCGGACCGTTCGTGTTCCTGTTGCAGTCCGCCGGACTGAAGGAACAGGACGCACCCAAGGAATTCATCCGGGTCAAGCGCAGCGTCGAGGTCCGCGAGGACGACAAGTGGGTGCGCTTCGATCCCTACGACGGATTCAAGGTCGGTTTCTGTATCGACTTCGAACACCCGATGTTTACCGACGGGAGCCAGCGCGCCGAGCTGGACTTCTCGTCCACCTCCTTCGTGAAGGAGGTCTCGCGTGCCCGCACCTTCGGGTTCATGCGTGACATCGAGGCCCTGCGCGCGAACCAGCTGGCCCTTGGCGGCAGCCTGGACAACGCCGTGGTGCTCGACGACTACAAGATCCTCAACGAGAACGGGCTGCGCTACGACAACGAGCTGGTCAAGCACAAGATCCTCGACGTGGTCGGGGATCTGTACCTGCTGGGTCACAGCCTGATCGGCGCGTTCACCGGGCACAAGTCCGGGCATGCCCTGAACAATCAGTTGATCCGCCAGCTCGCGCTGGATACGACGGCCTGGGAAAAGGTGACCTTCGAGGACCCGTCCGAGCGCCTGCCGATCTCCTTTGGTCAGCTCGCCCCTTCGCCCGCCTCCTGAAGGCGCCTTGGGCGGCTATGGTCGTGCGTGCACGGCACTAGCCATCCGGGCCCTTGTCGGGACGTGCGGCGCGGGCCAGGCGTGCGAGCGCCGCGGCCAGCGCGGGATCGGTGACGCTGGCCGCGGTCTGATCCAGCAGCTCGCGGGCCGCGTCGGGGATCGCTCGCCGTGTCGCGGGTGATGGGGTTTCCCGCGGGCGCGGTGTCCGCCCCAGCTGGGTGCGTACCGTACTGATCCCGGCATAACCGGCGGCCTCCAGGGTCTTCAGCAATTCGCGTTGCTGGAAGCGCAGTTCGGTCGCCAGCCCCCGGTCGGCGCAGATCGCGACCAGGGTGTCGCCGTTCAGGGTCAGGGCCAGGCGGCCGGCCCGCAGATCCGGCCCGAGCAGGCCATCAAGGGCGCGTCCGAGCTCGCGGTCGGTGCCCGAGCGGGCCGACCAGTCGGCGGCAATGAAGCGGGTAATGCGCGCCGGTGTCATGCGCACCTTGCGGGACGCCGGCCCGACCCCGAGGACAAGGCAACAGGACGATTCATGCATCTGATCGTACTACGACCCGACGGACCATGTGCACGCCTGCCCCGCTGGCTGCTCGCCAGCCTGGGCGGTCTGCTGCTGTTGGGCCTGGTCGCGGCCGTGGGCGGAGCCTACTGGCTGGGCCTGCAACAGCGCGAAGTCGTCGAGGTGCCGGTGATGCCGGGTACGGCACTGGACACTGCCGATGCCGCCGAGCGGGCCGCGGCCGTCGAGGGTCTGGAGTACCTGGCGGGCCGGGTGATGACCCTGGAGCGCGAGCTGGAACGTGCCGAGGCTCGTCTGGCAAGCCTGGGCGAGGACCTCGAACTGGACCTCGATGCGATCGAGTCCGCCGGGGGCGGGCAGGGTGGGCCGCTCACCGGGCGGGCGGCGGATTCCCCGCTGGACCTGGACGAGCGCCTGCATGCGCTGGAGCGTCTGCTCCTGCGGCACCGGACGCGCATCGAGCTGCTCGACGAGGTCCGCCGCGACGACGCGACCCGGGCCACGTTACGTCCGGCCCTGAGGCCAGTGGAAGACGATGCCTGGATCAGTTCTGCGTTCGGCTATCGCGACGATCCGTTCACTGGCGAGCGCCGCTTCCACTCCGGCATGGACTTCGCCGGCCGACCCGGGTCGGATATCCGCGCGGCCGGGGGCGGCATCGTGGTGTTCGCCGGGCGCCGGAATGCCTACGGCCGGATGGTCGAGATCGAGCATGGCGGGGGGCTGCGCACCCGCTACGCGCACAACGACGAGCTGCTGGTCGAGCCCGGCCAGAGGATCGAGCCCGGCGAGACCATCGCGCGCATGGGCCGCACCGGACGTGCCACCGATACTCACCTGCATTACGAAGTCCTGCGCCTGGGCGAGGCGATCAACCCCTACGGTTTCCTGCCCGACTGACCTGTGCCCGGCCGTGCCGCCCGGGTTGCCGGGCGTGTCCGGTTTGCGCGCCGGGGCGCGACGCCTCTCCCGCATCGCGGGGGTCCGGCAGGGCCTGGACGGATGGTTTATCCTAGGGAACCACTGATGAATGTACACGTTCGCGCTCGAGTCGCTTTTGCGTGCGAACAAGGCGCGCCGACTGCCGTGCAGTCACTCTGCACCAGGGAGCCGCAACGCAGTGCGCACACAAAAGCGGCCGAGCCCCTGCATTCAATGACGTGTGGGGTTGGCGCCCCAGGTTCCCCGATCCTGCGTTGCGCCGCTTGACCGTAGAATGGCTACGGCGCTGCGCGACGCGTCTTGTCTCGGAAAACCTGGGGCACCAACGCGAACGTGTACATTCATCAGTGTTTCCCTAGCCCGATTTCAGTCACCCCCATTTTTTCGGAATCCCATGGTCAAGAAGCTCGTACAGAAGGTCTTCGGCAGTCGCAACGATCGCATCATCAAGCGCTACTCCAAGGCGGTCGAACGCATCAATGCATTGTCCGAATCGATCGAGGCCTTGCCTCGCGACGAGTTGCGCCACAAGACCCCCGAGTTCCAGCGCCGTCTGCAGGACGGCGAGCCTCTCGACCAGCTGCTGCCGGAGGCCTTCGCGGTCTGTCGCGCAATGAGCCAGCAAGTGCTGGGCATGCGCCATTTCGACGTGCAGCTGATCGGCGGCATGGTCCTGAACGACGGGCGAATCGCCGAGATGCGAACCGGGGAGGGCAAGACCCTGGTCGCGACCCTGACCGCCTACCTGAATGCCCTGACCGGGGACGGCGTACACGTAATCACGGTCAATGACTATCTGGCCCGGCGCGATGCCGCCTGGATGGGGCAGCTCTATCACGCGCTCGGTCTCTCGGTGGGGGTGATCAACAGTTCTGGCGGGCAGGGCGTGGACTCCGCGTCGTATGTCTATGATCCGGACTACGCCGCCGACGATGGCGGCATGGATCACCTGCGTCCGGTGACACGCGCCGAGGCCTATGCGGCCGACATCACCTACGGCACCAACAACGAATTCGGCTTCGACTACCTGCGTGACAACATGGCCTTCTCCGCCGATCAGCGGGTGCAGCGCGGGCTTAACTACGCGATCGTTGACGAGGTCGACTCGATCCTGATCGACGAGGCGCGCACCCCGCTGATCATCTCCGGGCCCAGTGGCGACAGCTCCGAACTCTACGAACGCCTGAACCGGATCCCGTCGCAGCTGACGCGGCAGGAGGACGAGGAGAGCGAGGGCGACTACTTCGTCGACGAGAAGGCCAAGCAGGTCTTCCTCAGCGAACAGGGCCACGAGAAGGCCGAGGAATTGCTGCGCCAGGAGGGGCTGCTGGAAGAACATCAGACCTTGTACGACTCCGCGAGTATCGCGGTGCTGCACCACTTGAATGCCGCGCTGCGCGCGCATGCGCTGTTCCAGCGCGACGTGGACTACCTGGTGCGCGACGACAAGGTGCAGATCATCGACGAATTCACTGGCCGCATCATGGCCGGACGGCGCTGGTCCGAGGGTCTGCACCAGGCGATCGAGGCCAAGGAGGGCGTGCCGATCCAGCGCGAGAACCAGACCCTGGCGTCGATTACGTTCCAGAACTATTTCCGCCTGTACGACAAGCTGGCCGGGATGACCGGAACCGCGGATACCGAGGCCTACGAGTTCCAGGTGATCTACGGCCTGGAAGTCGTCGTGATCCCCGGAAACAAGCCGCTGGTTCGCGATGACATGCAGGATCTGGTCTACCTCACCCAGGACGAGAAGTACCAGGCGATCATCAAGGAGATCCAGTGGTGCGTCGAACGTGGCCAGCCGGTGCTGGTCGGCACTGCCTCGGTCGAGGCCTCCGAGCGCCTCGCCGACGCCCTGACGAAGACCGGCATCCGTTTCGAGGTCCTGAACGCCAAGCAGCATGAGCGCGAGGCGGCGATCATCGCTCAGGCCGGGCGCCCCGGTGCGATCACCCTGGCCACCAACATGGCCGGCCGCGGGACCGACATCGTGCTTGGCGGGTCGCTGGACGCCGAGCTCGCCGAGGTGGACCCCGACGATACCGCGCAGCGCGAGCAAATCCGGGGCGACTGGCAGAAGCGCCATGCCGAAGTGATCGAGGCCGGTGGTCTGCACATCATCGGTTCCGAGCGCCACGAATCGCGGCGCATCGACAACCAGCTGCGCGGGCGTTCGGGGCGCCAGGGTGACCCGGGCTCCAGCCGCTTCTTCCTGTCGCTGGAAGACAATCTGATGCGGGTGTTTGCCTCCGAGCGGGTGCGCGGCCTGATGCAGCGCCTCGGCATGAAGGAAGGCGAGGCGATCGAAAACGCCTGGGTCTCGCGCGCGATCGAGAACGCCCAGCGCAAGGTCGAGGCGCACAATTTCGATATCCGCAAGCAGTTGCTGGATTATGACGACGTGGCCAATGACCAGCGTGGGGTGATCTACGAGCAGCGCGCGGAGTTGCTGACCACCGACGACATCAGCGACACCATCGAGAACCTGCTGGAGGACGTGATCAATGCCCAGATCAGCGAGTACATCCCGCCGGGCAGTATCGAGGACGAATGGAATGTCGAGGGCCTGCATCTGGCGCTGAACAGCGAGTTCGGCCTGGATCTTCCGATCCAGCAGTGGCTGGACGACGAGGATGACCTGCACGAGGAGCCACTGCGCGAACGCATCATTGGCATCGCGCGCGACACCCTGAATGGCAAGCGAGACCAGCTGGGCGACGCGACCATGAACCGCCTGCAGCGTGACGTGATGTTGCAGGTGCTGGACAGCCAGTGGAAGGAACACCTCGCGGCGATGGACTACCTGCGTCAGGGGATCGGGCTGCGGGGCTATGCCCAGCGCAACCCGAAGCAGGAGTACAAGAAGGAGGCCTTCGCGATGTTCCAGAGCCTCCTGGAGCGCATCAAGCATGACGTCATCAAGCTGCTGTTGCGTATCCAGGTGCGTTCGCCGGAAGAGGCTGAAGCCCTGAAGCCGAAACCGTCCGCGCCTTCCGAGGCGGACATGCAGTTCCAGCACCAGAATCCCGACAGTCCGCTCGCCGCGGAAGGCGACCCTGCGGACGAGACCCGCGGTGCGGCCGGCGACGAGCCGTTCCGCCGCGAAGGTCCGAAGCTGGGGCGCAACGAGCCCTGCTGGTGCGGGTCCGGAAAGAAGTACAAGCACTGCCACGGCAAGCTCTGAGTCGCCGGACACTGGAGGAGCGGCATGGCCGTCGGACTGCAAGCCCCGCAAGCTCTGACCCCGGTCCCGGGGATCCGCCTGGCCACGACTGCGGCCGGGATCCGCTATGCCGGCCGCGATGACCTGGTCCTGATCGATGCCGGGCCGAAGGCCGCGATTGCCGCGCTGTACACCACCAGCGCGTTCCGGGCGGCCCCGGTGCTGGTCGCGGAGGAACATCAGCGCCAGGGGCACCCGCGCTGGTTGCTGATCAACGCCGGCAATGCCAATGCCGGCACCGGCGCGGCGGGACTGGCCGCGGCGCGCACGACCTGCGAGGCACTGGCCGCGTTGACCGGCGATCCCGCCACCTCGGTACTACCGTTCTCCACCGGTGTCATCGGCGAGCCGTTCCCGGCGGAACGGGTCAGCGCCGCGTTGCCGGCCCTGCACGCCGGCCTCGCGCCCAACACCTGGGTCCAGGCGGGGACGGCGATCATGACCACCGATACGGTCCTGAAGGGGGCCAGCCGGACCCTGGAGCTCTCCGGCGGGACGGTCACCCTGACCGGGATCGCAAAGGGCTCGGGGATGATCCATCCGGACATGGCCACCATGCTCGCGTTCATCGGCACGGACCTGGCGATCGCACCCGAACCGCTGCGCGAATTGCTGCGCGAGGCCAATCGCGACAGCTTCAACGCGATCACTGTGGATGGCGACACCTCTACCAACGACGCGCTGGTGTGCATGGCCAGCGCGGCCAGCGGGGTGGAACTGGCGACCGCCGCCGACCGCGAGGCCTTCGCGGCTGCGCTCGCGGATCTCTGCCTGGTCCTGGCGCAGGCCATCGTGCGCGATGGCGAGGGCGCGACCAAGTTCGTCACCATCGTGGTCGACGCGGCCGCCAGCCGCGACGAGGCAGCGCGGATCGCCGAGGCCGTGGCGCTGTCGCCGCTGGTGAAGACCGCCCTGTTCGC
The DNA here is from genome assembly GCA_007120575.1 of Thioalkalivibrio sp. Taxonomy (GTDB): domain Bacteria; phylum Pseudomonadota; class Gammaproteobacteria; order Ectothiorhodospirales; family Ectothiorhodospiraceae; genus Thioalkalivibrio. Next base: position 557 of record SKNJ01000048.1, on the reverse strand, counting down.
GTCCGATCCCAACTGGGGCCGGATCCTGGCGGCGGTCGGGCGTGCCGGGGTCCCGGACCTGGTGATCGAGGGGGTGCGGATTGCGGTTAACGGGGTCGAGATCGTGCGCGACGGTGGCCGCGCCCCGGACTACACCGAGGCGGCGGGCCAGCAGGCGTTCGCCGAGTCCGAGATCACCATCCGTATCACCCTCGGGCGCGGCCAGGCCAGCGCCCGCAAGTACACCTGTGACTTGTCCCACGACTACGTCCGCATCAATGCCGAGTACCGCTCCTGACGCGGGGGCAGCGCCCCGGCTCGAGGTGGCGGTGGGGCTGATCCAGGATGACGCCGGTTGGATCCTGATCGCGCGGCGGCGTCCGGACCAGCCTCTCGGCGGCCTGCGCGAATTCCCGGGCGGCAAGATCGAGCCCGGCGAAACGGCGGACGCGGCGTTACGCCGCGAACTGTACGAAGAGCTGGGGCTGCGGGTGCAACAGGCCGTGCCCTGTCTCGCCATCGAGCATGCCTATCCGGACGTGACCGTGCGGCTGCGTGTATTCCGGGTCGAGGCCTGG
>SKNJ01000041.1 GCA_007120575.1 Thioalkalivibrio sp. | reverse complement strand
GACATGGTCGTGATCGTGCCGGTAGACCCCGATCCCCTGCATGTCCGTCTCCGGGAACAGGCGCTGGTATTCCGGATGGCGCGAGACCTCCTCCGGCCGACCCGTGCAGCACACATGCTGGTTCAGGCAGATCACCGCGTCGGCCCCGGCCATCACCAGGTGCAGGTCGTGCGACACCATCAGCACCCCGCAGCCGGTCTCGTGGCGGATGTCATCGATCAGCTTGAACACCTCGCCCTGGCCGACAATATCCACCCCCTGGGCGGGCTCGTCCAGCACCAGCAGGTTCGGTCGGTTCAACAGGGCCCGCGCCAGCAGCACCCGCTGCATCTCGCCACCGGAGAGCGACTGCACCGGTTTGTGCAACAGATGCGGCACCCCGACCCGCTCCAGGCGCGCGCGCAGCGCGTCCTCCGGGGCGCGGCTGCGCAGGGTCAGAAAACGCCGCACCGACAACGGCAGCACCGGTTCGATCTGCAGGCGTTGCGGCATGTAGCCGATGCGCAGGCCGCGCCGGCGCTGCACCTTGCCCTGTGCCGGTTTCCACAGACCCAGCAGTACGCGCAACAGGGAGGTCTTGCCCGCGCCATTCGGGCCGATCACCACGGTCACCTCGGCCGGACGCACCTCGACCGAGACATGGTCGAGGATCACCCGCCCGCCACGTTCCAGCGAGACATCACGAGCAGACAGCAACGGCGAGGCATCGGCCACTGGATCAGCGTGCATCGAAGGGGTTTCGCGGCTCATAATGATATAGTATAACGTTGTTAGTCTCGTTTGGAGAACCTGGAGAATCCCTGCATGCGATCCGTTACCCGCCGCCCGACCTTCCCCGCCCTGCTGACCGCCCTGACGTTGCTGCTGACACTGGCCGCGCCCGCGCAGGCCGACAGCCCGCGCATCGTCGCCTCGATTCTACCGGTTCACAGCCTGGTTGCCGCACTGACCGGCGATACCCACCAGGTCGAGCTGCTGGTACCGGCCAGCGCCTCGCCGCACGGCTACGCCATGCGCCCCTCCGAGGCGCGCCGCCTGCAGAACGCCGATCTGGTGGTCTGGGTCGGCCCGGAGCTCGAGGGCTTTCTGGAACGTTCGCTGCACGGGGTCAGTGACCGCGCGACCGTGATCAGCCTGATGCACGACCTGGATCTACCCCTGCTGGAGGGCCGATCCGGCGGCGTATGGGGGGAGGGTCATCACGATCACGGCGATCACGGCGATCACGGACATGACGATCATGCCCACGACACGCAGGCACACGACGTGGATCGCCACGGGCACGGGGACCACGCGCACGACCATGCCCCGAATGACCACCATCGTCACGGCTCGCACGATCATGAGCATGCCGCCCATGACGACGACCACGGGCATGCACACGGCGATGTCGACAGCCACCTGTGGCTGTCGCCGGCCATCGCACGCGCCATCGTCGAACAGCTCGCCGAGCGCCTCGCGGAACACAACCCGGAGCAGGCCGCCACGCTCCGGGACAACCGGGATGCCCTGCTCCAGCGCATCGACGCGCTGGATGCCGCCATCGCGGAACAACTGGCCCCGGTGCGCGACCAGCACTTCATGGTGTTTCACGACGCCTACCAGTACTTCGAGCAGCACTACGGCCTGAAGGCGGCCGGTTCCATCAGCGTCGACCCCTCGCGCATGCCGGGAGCACGCCGCCTGTCCGAATTGCGCACCCGCCTGGCGCAGGGCGGCGTCACCTGCCTGTTCACCGAACCGCAGTTCCGCCCGGCCCTGGCAGAGACCGTGGTCGAGGGCACCGGCACGCGGCTCGGCATGCTCGACCCGATCGGCGCGGAGCTGGAACCGGGCCCGGATGCCTGGTTCCAGCTGATGCAGGGCATGGCGGACGGTTTCACCGACTGCATGACCCCTAACGATTCCTGACGGGCCTGCATGCCCCGCGCACCGGCGCGGGGGGCAACGTCGCCGGGCTTCCTCCCCGCCATGCGGGCCACGGACGGCCCTGTATCGCCAACGGAGAGACCCCTCGGCTCATTCCCGTCATCCCGGAAACCGCGCAGCCGTTAGCCGGAATCTTCCCACCCATGGGTAGCCCCCGACACCGGAGATCCCGGCTCTACGCTTCGCTGCGGCCGGGATGACCCAAGGGAAAAGGCTCGGATGTGCCACGGCGGTCAGAGCAGGATCAGCCCCCAGACCAGCGCCGCCAGCAGGAAGCTCACCAGCACCGCGGCCGAGGCCATGTCCTTGGCCCGAGCCGACAGCGGATGACGCTCGTCGCCAAACCGGTCGATCGCCGCCTCCACCGCCGAATTCAGCAACTCCACCACCAGGATCAACAGCACGCTGCCCGCCAGCAGCGCGCGCTCCACCCCGCTCTCGCCCAGCCCGATCGCCAGCGGCAGCAGCACGGCCACCAGCACCAGCTCCAGACGAAACGCCGCCTCGTGGCGCAACGCGGCCAGAAGCCCGCGCCCGGAATAGACCAGCGCACGCAAAATGCGGCGAACCCCCGTGTTGCCACTTGCGGCCATTCTCCTGTTACCTCCCGGAGCCATCGCACGCAGATGCCCGCGCCGACCGGACGGGTGCCGAAGGGCAGGCGCGCGTCACGCCTGCGGGCCCGCGTCGAACGGCGCCACCTCGACCCGGTTGCGGCCCGCGCCCTTGGCGCGATAGAGGGCCTCGTCCGTGCGCCGAACCAGGTCCTTGCCCGCCTCGCCGGAACGGTACTCGGCCACCCCCAGGCTGATGGTCACCGTACCCGCCTCGGGAAAGGCGGCTTCTGCCACCCGGGCACGTAGAGTCTCCGCCACCTCGGCCCCGCGGGTCGCGTCGGTGACTGGCAACAGCACCATGAATTCCTCCCCGCCCCAGCGGCCCAGCACGTCGGAGTCACGCAGGCGCGAGACCACGCGGTTGGTGACCTCCTGCAGCACCTCGTCGCCCACGTTGTGACCGAAGGTGTCATTGACCCGCTTGAAATGGTCCAGGTCGAACATCACCAGCGTGAACGGGTGACCGTCGCGCGCCGCGCGGTGCATCTCGCGCTCCAGCAAGTCCTCGAAATAGCGCCGATTGGCCACGCCGGTCAGACGGTCGTACAGCGCTTCGCGCTCCAGGGCGGCGTTGCTCTGCTCCAGCGCAAGCTGCGCCTGCTTCAGTTCGGTCACGTCCACCGCGGTCCCGGCCACCCGCGTTGATCCGCCCACGGCGTCCTCGACCGGATAGCAATGAGCCTGGATCCAGCGCATCGCACCATCGGGCCGGTGGATGCGGAAGGTCGTGTCGACGGGGTCGGGTCTCAGGGCTTCGCGCAGGAACGCCGTCTCGACCTGCCCGCGGTCCTCCGGATGCACCGCCGCAAGCATCTCGCCCGGGTCCCGGTACAGGGCCTCGCGGCTGCGCCCCCAGACCTGCTCGTAGGCGGGGTTCACGTACAGGATCGCGCGTTCGTCGCGCAGCCAGAATACCTCGTTCACACTGGTAGCCAGTTGCCGGAAGCGAGTCTCGCTCTCGCGCAGGGATTCCTCCATCCGCACCTGATCGGAAATATCGATCAGCACCCCGTACCAGACCACGCTGCCATCGTCTCGCGCCTCCGGCGTGGCCCGTCCCTCGACCCAGAGTGTCCCGCGCACCGGGTGGCAAACCCGGAAGCGCAGCTGCCAGGGCCCCAGCGAGCGTGCCGACTCCTCAATGCTCGCTTCGAACTGCACTCGGTCGTCCCCATGCACCCGCTCCAGCACCGCCTCGGGGTGCGCCCCGGCCTCGTCCGGGGTCATCCCGGACACGCGCTGGATCCCCTCGCTGACCATCGGGAACGCGATCCGGCCATCCGGATAGCGGCGGAACTCGTAGATCGCACCCGGAAGCTGGCTGGCCGCCCGGGTCAGGCGACGCTCGCGTTCGGCATACAGCCCCAGATCCTGGAACGACACCACCGCCCCGTCGACCTTCCCCTCCAGGTCTTCGGTCGGGGAGACATACACCCGCACCGGGAACGAGGTCCCGTCGGTACGCCAGAAATGGTCGTTCCAGGCCGTCAGCGATTCCCCGGTGGTCAGCACCCGAAAGATCGGGCACTCCTGCTCCGAATACGGCGTCCCGTCGAGCCGGGTATGGTGGGAGGCGGCGTGCGAGTTCAACCCCAGCGCCTCGGCCTCGCTGGCGAACCCCAGCAGCCGACAGGCGGCGGAATTCAGAAAGGTGTAGCGGCCCTCGCGATCGATCCCGAACACCCCCTCGGCCAGCGCGGTCAGCAGGCGTGAGCGAAACAGCTCGCTGGCACGTGCCGCGCTCACATCCTCGATCACCCCGTCGAACACGGTCCGGCCCTCGGCATCCTGCATCCGGTGGGCGCTGAGTCGCGCCCGGAACGGCCGGCCCTTCAGGGTGCACAGGGCCAGGTCGCGTCCGGTCACCTGGCCCTCCTGTTCGAGTTCCCGGCTCAGGGCCTCGCGCGCGCCCGGATCTGCATACAGCCGGCGCACCGGGGCCGCCCGCAACTGTTCTTCCGAATCCGCCTCGAACAGCTCGAGCATCGCCGGGTTCAGGCGCAGGAAACGCCCGTCCGGCCCCGGGGTGTTGCGATAAACCCCCACCGGCAGGTTACGGAACAACTCGCTGTAGAACTCCAGCTCGTGCTCGTAGCGCCGGGTCTCGGTCACGTCGTGGATGATCGAATACAGACAGGTACGACCGTGTAGTTCCACGGGTCCGGAATACACCTCCACGTCCAGGATCTCGCCACTGCGCGTGCGGTGGCGGAAGCGGAAGTAGCGCCGGCTCTCGGCCGCTGCGCGTGCCATTTCGGCCTTCACCGCCTCCGGCGACAGGGTATTGATGTCCTGGATATGCATATGCCGCAGCGCGTCGACCGAATACCCGTACAGGGCCGCGGCCGCCGGGTTGGCATCCAGGATCGCGCCATCGTCCGGGTCGATCAGCAGCTTGGGGGCCGTATTGCGGGTAAAGGTCTGCGCGTAGACCGCATGCCCCGCCTCCTCGTCGGGTGCCGGCTGCACGGTGACCAGCACCTCGGCGGCACTGCCCTCGCCTGGCGAGATGCCCAGCACCACGGACCGGGGCGCGGCTTGTGGATCGCGCGGGCGCAGCTGCAGACCGGATACGGTACCCGGCTCCGCGCGACCCAGCGCACCCCGCAAGCGGGCAACCTCGCCCGCCAGCCATGCATCCGGGGCCAGGCCGACTAGTGCCTCCGGCGTGCAGCCCAGCCACGCCGCCAGGTGGCGATTGCCACGGGCAAGGCGACCATCCTTCGGGTCCAGCAATGCCAGGCCCACCTGTACGCGATCAAACAGAGTCATGCCCTGATTGTCGACCGGGACGCCGACGAGCGCGAATCCGCCCAATTGGGCCACGGACCGTCTTCACGGATTCCGCAGTCCCGATAACTCCCGGCGCACCCGATTGCGCCCCTCCTGCTTGGCCGTGTACATGGCATCGTCGGCACGCTTGATCCAGTCCTTGACCGGTTCGTCGGGGCGATACCCGGACACCCCGAGGCTGACCGTTACCTGGCGCACGCGCGGAAACGCTGCGCGTTCGACCTCGGCGCGCAGCTGCTCGGCCAGCTGGACCGCGCGTGGGGCGGCGGTATCGGGCAGCAGGACCATGAACTCCTCGCCGCCCCAGCGGCACAGTACATCGGCCTCGCGCAGGCGCCGTTCCAGCACCTGCACGAGGGTGCGCAAGACCTCGTCACCGACATCGTGGCCCCAGGTGTCGTTGATGGCCTTGAAGTGATCGATATCCAGCATCACCAGGGAACTGGGATGACCGTAGCGCTGCGACCGGCTCGCCTCCTGATCCATCAGGGCCTCGAAATAGCCCCGGTTCGCGGCATGGGTCAGGGGATCGTAAAAGGCCTGATGCTCCAGCGCGGCCTCCAGCTCTTTCTGGTGGCTGATGTCGTGGAACACCGCGATGTAGTGCTCGATCTCGCCGTTGCCGTCACGAATCGCGGTGATGGTCTCGTGCAACGGAAAGATCTCGCCGGATTTGCGCCGGTTCCAGACCTCGCCCTCCCAGTACCCATGTTCGCGCACCGAGCGGAACATCTCTTCGTAGAAGCTGAGGTCCTGGAGGCCGGAATTCAGGATGCGCGGATTCGCCCCGACCGCCTCCTGCTCGCTGAAGCCGGTCACTTGGGTAAAGGTCGCGTTGACGCGCCGGATGGTCCCCGTGACATCGGTAATGAAGATCGCCTGGCTGATATCGAAGGTCGCGGCCAGCAGGCGCTGCTCCTGCTCCAGGGCGTGCTGCTCGGTAATATCCTGCACGGTGCCGAGCATGCGCGTGACCTCGCCGTTCTCGCCGAACTCCACCGACCCATGCTCGCGGACCACGCGCTCGCTGCCGTCCGGATGCCGTACACGATGCACGATATCGAACGGCATGCCCTCCAGCGCCGCATCCACTGCAGCCTGTACCCGAGCCCGGTCGTCCGGGTGCACGCTCTGCATGAACGCCGCGTGGTTGCCGCCCCAGTCCGCCGGAGCCAGTCCGAAGATCCGGAAGACCTCGTCCGACCAGCGAATCTCCTGGCGCACGAAATCCGAGACCCAGCTCCCGACATGCGCGATGCGCTGGGCCTCGGCCAGTTCCTGCTCGCGCCGCCACAGGGCCCGCTCCGCCTGGACCCGCTCGCTGATGTCCAGGATCACTCCATGCCACAGCACGCTGCCGTCCTCCAGCGCCTCGGGGCTGGCATGCCCCTCCACCCAGATCTCGCCGCGCTCGGGGTGCTCCACCCGGTAGCGCTGGCGCCACGGCTCCAGGCAGCGCATCGAGGCCTCGATGCTGGCCGTTACTCGCTCGCCATCCTCGGGGTGGATCGTCCGGAACACGGAACTGGCATCCCGCATCACCGCCTCCGGACTGACCCCGTAAATCTCCAGCATGCCCTCGCTGGCATACGGGAACGCCGCGTGGCCATCCGGGTACTGGCGGTACTGGTAGATCACGCCCGGCAGGTTGTGCGCGATCTTCTCCAGGTGCCGCTCGGTCTCGACCCGCGTACTCACGTCCTGGAAGGCCCCGACCAGTTCCACCACTGCGCCCCGCTCGTCGCGGAGCGCGGCGAGCTGGTCCTCCAACCATTGCCAGTGTCCGTCGGACGAACGCTGGCGGTAGTTGAGCCGACAGAAGCCATGCGCACCATCGGCCAGCCAGCGTTGCACCAGACCGACACAGCGCCGGTAGTCTTCGGGCTCGACATGCGCCTTCAACCAGTCCGGCCGGCCCGCGATCTGCTCGGCGGTCCAGCCGGTCACCCCGCGGACATTGCGACTGAGCCAGGTCATCGTGCCCAGGTCGCCCGGGTCCATGGTGTAGATCACCGCCGGGCTTGCCCGCAGCAAGGCCTCGGTGCGCCGCTCGGTACGCTTGCGCGCGTCGATGTCGGAGGCCGCGACGAGCAGGGCCTCGGCAGAGCTTTCGGTCGCCGGAATGCGGCTGGTGGTCATCGCCACCCAGCGCTGCTGGCCAGTGGCATCAAGCAGCCGGACCTCGAAATGACAGGTATCGCACTGCCCGGTGACCAGTGCATGACGATAGCCCACGCAAACGGAGCGATCTTCGGGGACGACCCGATCCGCCAGCAGGGCACCCGTCAATTCGCGCGGATCGCAGGCCAGCAGTGCCCCCAGGTGGGGATTGGCGCGCAGGATGCGCCCCCCGGTATCCATCTCGGCCAGCCCCACCGGTGCATGTTCGAACAGTGCGGCATAACCATGGATCGCACAGATTTCGGTCATTCCTTTCCTTGCCCGTCTTCCATCCCCCACCCGGGGACCACCCGCGGACCTGGCCTGACGGATCAAAACCCGGAAAAACCTAGCAGATTACTTAGACTTTTTCTAATTAGCACTTGCTGTTATTCGAACACCCCAACGCAAAACGCCCCCGAAAGGCCGGGGGCGTTGGCGGGAAGCTCCGGGGCGGCGAATCCGTATCGCCCCGGCAGATGGCGGCCGGGTCAGCCCGCCGTGCCGGTGCGCGCCGCCTCGCCGGCCTCGCCCGGGGGCTCGAACACCACATCCAGGGCCTTGGCCGCGGCCACCTCGTTGAAGCGCCGGTTCGGCAGGTTGTGGGGCGCGGCCTTGATGGTGTCGATATCGCGGCCAGCCTCCTCCAGGATGGCCGCCATCGCCTCGACGAAGCCGTCCAGCGTCTCTTTCGACTCGGTCTCGGTGGGCTCCACCAGCAGGCACTCCGGCACCAGCAACGGGAAGTAGGTGGTCGGCGCATGGTAGCCGTGGTCCAGCAGGCGCTTGGCCACATCGCCGGCGGTCAGTCCCAGTTCCTTCGCCTGTTTCTTCAGCGTGACGATGAACTCGTGGGTCGCGCGACGCCCGGAATAGGCCAGGTCAAACCCGGCGCGCTCCAGTTCGCGCGCCAGGTAGTTGGCGTTCAGCGTGGCAAACTCGGACACCCGCTGCATGCCCTCGCGGCCGAGCATGCGCATGTACACATAGGCGCGCAGCAGCACTCCGGCATTGCCCGCGAACGCGGACAACCGGCCGATGGTTTCCGGATAGTCGGCCTCGTCGGCGAAGCGGTAGCCCCCCGAGCCATCCTCGATCACGTGCGGCACCGGCATATACGGCAGCAGACGCTCGCCCACGCCGACCGCCCCGGAACCCGGCCCCCCCCCGCCGTGCGGGGTGGAGAAGGTCTTGTGCAGGTTCATGTGGATCACATCGAAGCCCATGTCGCCCGGGCGCACCTTGCCAAGGATCGCGTTCAGATTGGCCCCGTCGTAGTACAGCAACCCGCCGGCCTCATGGACGATCCGCGCGATCTCGTGGATGCGGCGCTCAAACACCCCCACGGTAGAGGGATTGGTCAGCATGATCCCGGCGGTCTGCGGGCCCACCGCCTCCTTCAGCGCGTCGAGGTCCACGTCGCCGGTCGCGTCGGTCGGAATCTCGCGCACCTCGTAGCCGCACATGATCGCCGTTGCCGGGTTGGTGCCATGCGCGGCATCCGGGACGATGATCTCGCGGCGTTCGGTATCGCCACGCGCATCGTGGTAGGCGCGAATCATCGCCACCCCGGTGTACTCGCCCTGGGCCCCGGCCATCGGCGCCAGCGACACCGCCCGCATGCCGGTCACGTCCTTCAGCATCTCCTGCAGCTCGAACATGGTCAGCAGGAAGCCCTGACTGTGGCTGGCCGGCGCCAACGGGTGCCGGTGCAGGAAGCCGGGCAGCATCGCCAGGCTGTTACAGGCACGCGGGTTGTACTTCATCGTGCACGAGCCGAGGGGATAGAACTCGGTATCGATGGAAAAGTTCTTCTGCGACAACCGCGTGTAATGCCGCACCACATCGAGTTCGGACGCGGCCGGCAGCCCGGGCGCCGACTTCCGGCGCAAATGCGCGGGAATGGCGGTGGCGGCATGCCCGTGCGGGGCCTGGGCCACGGCCGAGCGGCCGGCGTGCGAACGTTCGAAGATCAGGTTGGCATCAGTGCTGCTCATGGCGGTTTCTCGCTTGCGGATTCGGGTAAGGGCGGACAGGCGCGCTCGGGCGCCGATCCGCCGCGCGGAGCCGGGCTCCGGCGCCTTATTG
>SKNJ01000172.1 GCA_007120575.1 Thioalkalivibrio sp. | reverse complement strand
CGTGCGCCATCGATACGCGGTTGCTGGATGCGGCCGGGATCCTGCCGTTCGAGCAGATCCAGATCTACAACGTCGATAACGGCGAACGCTTTACGACCTACGCGATCGAGGCCGAGGCCGGCTCCGGGGTGATCTCGGTGAACGGGGCAGCCGCGCACAAGGCGGCTGTGGGGCATCGGGTGATCATCTGCGCCTATGCGCAGATGGACGCGCAGGAGGCGCGCGAATTCGCGCCGAATCTGGTGTATCTCGACGCCCGCAACGCGATCAGTCGTACCGGCCACGGGATCCCCGTCCAGGCCGCCTGATTCTGCACCGTTCGGGGGTGATTCACTGCCCCGGGAAATGCCCGTGACCCGAACGTTCCGGCGCGCGATGGCCCGCCGGAACGGTATGCGCGTGCGTGGGCCCTGCTCAGCCAGTGTTGCGCATGCCGGCGGCGATCGCGTTGATCGAGCGCAACAGCGGCGACAGCCAGGGGTTGTCCGGGCCGTCGTCATCCGCCTCGGCGTCGAACGCGCGCGACTGGCGCAGCAGGTGGATCTGGATGCTGTTGAGCGGGTCGAGGTAGGGGTTACGCCGTTGCAGCGAGCGGGCCAGCAAGGGGGTCTCGTTCATCAGCTGATCGAGCTGCGCCACGCGCAGGACCTCGGTGACCGTGCGCGAGTGCTCCTCGCGTACCCGGTTGTAGATGCGCTCGGCCAGATTGGCATCGCTGCACAGGCGCGCATATTCGGCGGCGGTGCGCATGTCGGCCTTGGTCAACGCCATCTGGCAGTTGGACAGCAGCGAGCGGAAGAACGGCCACTCCTGGTACATCTTCTGTAGCTGGGCCAGGCGTTCGGGATTCTCGCCGCGCCAGGCCTCGAGCGCCGCGCCGATCCCGTACCAGGCCGGCAGGGTATGGCGCGACTGGGCCCAGCCGAATACCCATGGGATCGCGCGGATCGAGCTCTTCGAGCGGTCGGTCTTGCGCCGGTGCGATGGGCGCGAGCCGATATTGAGAAAGCCGATCTCCTGGACGGGCGTAACGTCATAGAAGTAGTCCAGCGTGCCGGGCGTGTGATCGATCAGGTCGCGGTAGGCCTCCTCGCCCAGCCGCGCCAGCTCGTCCATCGTCGCGCGGTATTCGTCACGATCGCAGCGTGGCGTGCGGATCAGGCTGCGCGAGGCGAGCATCAGCCCGGTGGCGCCCATCCCCAGTTCATACACCGCGGTTTCCACGTTCGAGTACTTGTAGGACAGCACCTCGCCCTGTTCGGTGAATTTGATCCGGCCCTGCACGGTGGCGGGGGGCTGGGCGAGGATCGACTCGTGGGTCGGGCCGCCACCGCGGCCCACCGTGCCGCCACGCCCGTGGAACAACTGGCAGCGCACGCCGAAGCGGTCGGTGATGGCGACGATCTTCTTCTGCGCCTCGTACAGGTTCCAGCTCGAGGCGAGAATGCCGCCGTCCTTGCAGGAATCGGAATAGCCGAGCATCACGTCCTGGATGTTGCCGGACACGGCCAGCATGCGGGCGTACACTGGATTGTCCAGCAGGTCCTCGAGCACGGTCTCCACGTGCATCAGGTCCTCGATGGTCTCGAACAGCGGCGAGATGCGCAGATGGCAGAATGGCCCGGACTCGGTTTCGCCGGCCATGCCGGTGAACCGGCCCAGCAGCAGGACCTCGAGCACATGCGAGGCGGCGTGGGTCATCGATATGACGTAGGTGCCGATGCCGTCGGGCCCGACCTCGCGCCGGATGTTGTGCATGACCTGGAAGACATCCAGGGTCTGGCGTGTGCCGTCGCTCAGGGCCTCGCGATCCAGGGTTGGTGGGGTGTCGGCCGCGATGAGCGCGCTGAGGGTGCGCTGGCGCGTGGCCTCGTCCTGGGCGGCGTAATCGGTATCCGGGGCGATCTGCGCCAGGATCTCGGCCATGGCTTCGCTGTGCACGGTCGATTCCTGGCGCACGTCGAGGTGGTGGAGGTGGAAGCCGAAAGTCTCCACCAGCCGGATCAGGTCGACCAGCGCACCGCTGGCGATGTTACGGTCGCCATGGCTGATCAGGGAGTCCCGGATCAGCTCGAGGTCGCGCAGGAATGCCCGGGGATCGGCATACGCCGAGTTGGTGGGCAGCACCGCGGCCTCGCCATGCACCCGGCGCACTACCGTATCGAGTGTCTCGCGCAGGCGATAGCGCATGATGTAGAGCTTGCGCCGGTAGGGTTCGTGTTCGAAGCGGTCCGATGCGCCCTGGAAGACCGCGTTGGCGATGGTGCTGTCGGCCTCCAGGCTGTCGAGGAAATCCTGTGACGGCTCGCACATGAACGACGAATGGGTCAGCACGTTGCGCAGGTGATTGACGCGCCGGATGTATTCGCGCAGCACCTGCTCCATGGCCAGGCGGCTGGCGAGCTCGGTGACCTCGGGGGTCACGTTCGGATTGCCGTCGCGGTCGCCGCCGATCCAGGAGCCGAAGTGCAGGAACGCGGGGATTCGTACCGGCAGGCTGCCATCCTCGTGGGTGCCGTAGATGCGACGGATCGCCTTCTCCAGGAACCGGTACGACTGCGGGATGGCCTCGAACAGGCTCTCCTCGAAATAGAACAGGCCGTACTTGATCTCGTCCTGGACCTGCGGCTTCTTCACCCGCACCTCGTTGGTGCGCCACAGGATCTGGATCTGGCTCTCCAGCTCCTCGGTGATCAGGTTGCGTTCTTCCTCGCCGAGGTCCGGCTGATTCAGCCGGTCGGCGGTCTCGAATACCCGCCGCTGGTTCTCCATGGTGGTGCGCCGACGGGCCTCGGTCGGGTGCGCGGTGAATACCGGCTGGTAGTGCAGTTCGTGCAGCAGATGCTCCAGTTCCCCGGCGGACACGCCCTCGGCATGCAGTTCGCGCAGGGTCTGGTCGAACGAGCCGGTCCATAGTGGTTCGCCACTGGAGACCTGGGCCCGGCGCCAGCGGTAGAACAGGTCTTCCTCGGCGATGTTGACCAGGCTGAAGTAGATGCTGAAGGCGCGGATTACGCGTTCGGTGAGCGCGGAGTCGAACCGGGTGATGTCGGCCATCAGCTGCGCGCGCAGTTCGGGGTCTTCCTGCTTGCGCAGGCCGACAAAGCCCTGGCGCAGCCGTTCGACGGCGTCGAATACCGCCTGCCCCTCCAGCTTGTGGATCACCTTTCCGAGGATGTCCCCGAACAGGCGGACGCGGGCACGCAGCTCCGCGTCTTTCGGCAGAAAGCGGTCGTTTTGGTCGTCCTGGTTCATTGGCTCGCCCGTACGCACGGGGCCGGCGCTGCGGCCGGCCCCGGGGTCGTGGTTGCACGCCACGTTTGGCGCAAAGGCGAAATTATAGCGCAGATCCGGCCGCCGCACGCCGGCGGCCGCGGGGAGCCCACTGTCGGTAGAGCGCGAGATAGGCGTCGGCACTGGTGCCCCAGCCGAAGTCGCGCGTCATCCCGTTGCGTTGCAACTGGGCCCAGTCCCCGTCGTCGCGCGCGCGGTAGAGGGCCAGGGCGCGTTCCAGGGCCCCGGTCAGCGATGCCAGGGTGTCCGGAGTGAAGCTGAAGCCGGTGGCCGCGCCGCTGGCGAGTGCCTCCGGCGTGGCATCGACCACGGTATCGGCCAGGCCGCCGGTCGCATGCACCACCGGCGGCGTGCCGTAGCGCAGGCTGTACAGCTGGTTCAGGCCACAGGGCTCGAAGCGCGAGGGCATCAGGAACAGGTCCGAACCGGCTTCCAGCAGGTGGGCCAGGGGCTCGTCGTAGCCGATATGGACGCCGACCCGGCCGGGATGGGTCCGTGCCAGCGCACCGCTGGCATGCTCCAGGTCCTTCTGGCCGGAACCGACCAGCGCAAGCTGGACGCGCCCGGATTCCACCAGCGGCGTGCAGGCCGCGTGGATCAGGTCCATGCCCTTTTGCTCGACCATGCGTCCGACATGCCCCAGCAGCGGGATCTCCGGGTCCGGCTCCAGGCCCAGCCGGCGTTGCAGCGCGGCCTTGTTCGCGGCCTTGCCGGACAGCTCCTCGGCGCTGTAGCGAACGGGGATGTGGCGATCGCGGGACGGGTCCCAGGCGCTGTAGTCGACCCCGTTGAGGATGCCGTACAGGACCTCGCCGCGGGCTCGCAGCAACCCGTCCAGGCCCATGCCGGATGCCGGCTCCTGGATCTCGCGCGCATAGGTCGGGGAGACCGTGGTGATCAGGTCGGAAAACACCAGCCCGGCCTTCATGAACGACAGCTGCTGGTGGAATTCCAGCCCCTCCGGGTGCCACAACTCCGTCGGCAGGCCCAGTTCGCTCAGGGTGCTGGCGGGGAACAGCCCCTGATAGGCCAGATTGTGGATGGTGAACACGGTTCGAGGGCGTTCGACGCCGGTGCGTTCCGGGTCCAGCAGCAGCGGCACCAGCCCGGTCTGCCAGTCGTTCAGGTGGATGATCTCCGGTGTCCAGTCCAGGCCCGCCTCGTCGCGTGCCAGCGCCGCGATGGCGCGTGCAAAGCCGCCAAATCGCTGCGCGTTGTCCGGCCAGTCCATGCCATTGCTGGCGGTATACGGGTTGCCGGCGCGCTGGAAGAATTCCGGCCAGTCGATCAGGTAGACCGGTAGTCGGGTACCCGGCAGGCGGCCCTCGATGATCTGCCAGGGTGCGCCATCGGGGCCGGGGCGCGGGCTCGCGTCCACCAGGTTGCGGCAGGCCTCCGGGTAGCCGGGGACGACCAGACGCACGTCCTGGCGCTTGCGGCGCAGGGCGGTGGGCAGGGCGGCGCTGACATCGGCGAGCCCGCCGGTCTTGACCAGACCATAGGCCTCGCTGCTGGCGAACAGGATACGCATGTACAGATTCCAGGTTGCGAACGGGACCGGCGGAACCCGGCCCCCGGGCGCTGATTGTAGCGCAGCATGTCCGGGAACACGGAGGCGAACGGCGGTACCATGATCACCGGAAAATGAATGCGCGCAGCTGGCCGGGGAGCCACCGGCATGCTGCGGGCGGATCCGTGAATCCGTGTCCCCCGGGCACAACAGGAGATCGTAGATGGCGCTGGATAGAGGGCCGGCAATGCCGGCGGTGTTGCATGACGAACGCCGGCGGCTGGAGCCGGATACCCTGCGGACGCTGCTGGAGCGCGATCCGGAGCGATTCACCCGGGACGTACAGGAGGTTGCCGGGCTGCGCCTGGACTGGACACGCCAGCGTCTGGACGGACCCGCCTGGGAACGCCTGACGGAGGCGGCCGCCGAACGCGGGGTTGCGCAGGCGATGGAGCGCCTGTTCCGTGGCGAGCGAGTGAATACCACCGAGGGGCGTGCCGCGCTGCATACCGCGCTGCGTCTGCCGCGGGAGGCCGAATGCCGGGTCGACGGCGAGGACGTTGTCCCGCAGGTACACGCCGAACTCGACCGCATGGCCACATTCGTGCAGCGGGTGCATGACGGCACGCATGTCGGCTACACCGGCCGGCCGATCCGGCACGTGGTGAACATCGGGATCGGCGGCTCCGATCTCGGTCCGCGTATGGTGTGCCGGGCGCTGGCGCCGCATGCGCGCGCTACCCGCGAGGGAGCACCCCTGGCGCTGCACTTCGTCTCCAATATCGACGGGGCTGCATTGTCCTCCGTGCTGCGGGAGGTCGACCCGGAGACCACGCTGTTCATTGTCGCCTCGAAGACCTTCGGTACCCTCGAGACCCTGACCAATGCCCGTGCCGCGCGCGCCTGGCTGCTGCGGCACGCCCCCGACGCGGGGGCAGTGGCCCGCCATTTCGTCGCGGTGTCCACGGCGCACGAGCGGGTGGTGGAGTTCGGGATCGACCCGGAAAACATGTTCGGGTTCTGGGACTGGGTCGGCGGGCGCTATTCGGTATGGTCGGTGATCGGGATGCCGGTGGCCCTGCAACTCGGGATGGACGGGTTCCGCGCCTTCCTGGGCGGGGCGCACGCGCTGGATGAGCATGTGCGCACGACCCCCCTGCGCGACAATGCCGCGGTGCGCATGGCGCTGGTCGACTGGTGGAATCAGAATGGCCTGGGCGCCGAGGCGCGCGCGGTGCTGCCCTACGACGAGCGGCTGGCGCTGTGGCCCGCGTACCTGCAGCAGGCGGAGATGGAGAGTCTGGGCAAGTGCGTGCGTGTGGACGGGGAAGCGGTCAGCGAGGACACCGGGGCGATCGTCTGGGGCGCGGTGGGGACCGACGGCCAGCACGCGTTCTATCAGCTTCTGCACCAGGGAACCCGGCTGATCCCGGCGGAGTTTGTCGGGGTGGCGCGGCCGGAGCATGACCTGCCCGCCCAGCACCCGTTGCTGCTGGCCAACCTGCTGGCGCAGGCCGAGGCGCTCGCCGTGGGGCGCACCGAGACGGAGGTACGTGCCGAGATGGCGTCCGAAGGGCAAACCCCGGAGGCGATCGAGGCGCTGGCCCGCCACCGGACCTTTCCGGGCAATCGCCCCAGTACCGTGATCCTGCTGGAGCGCCTGGACCCGGCCACGCTGGGGGCCCTGATCGCGCTGTTCGAACACAAGATCTACGTGCTCGCGAGTCTGTGGGGGATTAACGCCTTCGATCAGTGGGGGGTGGAACTTGGCAAGCAGCTCGCCGGGCAGGTGATGCAGGCCTTCGACGCCGCGGATGGCGATGCAACCGCCCGCGACCCGGCCACCCGGGCCACCCTGGAGTGGTTGCGCCCGCGCCTGCCTGTGGCGCGCGGCGACTGAGAACCGCCGGCGCGTGCCGTCCTTCAGACCGCGAGGGCGTCGTCGGATTTTTCGATCCGCGGGGCGTCGGTCGGCAGGTGGATGCGGTGTTCCGCGCCGTTCAGCCAGTAGCGCAGCTCGGCCTCCTCGCCGTCGGGGGTAGCGGAGACGGCATCCAGGAAGTCCATCGGTGTGTCCGGGACCTCGCCGTTGACCTCCAGGATCAGCGCCCCTTCGGCGAGTCCGGCGCGTGCCGCCGCGCCGATGGCGCGGGTGACCAGGACCCCGGGATCCGGTGGCAGGTTGAGGGCCTCGCGCAGATCGTCGCGGGCCTCGATCACCGTGATGCCCAGCGCGGTGACCACTTCGTCGTTGCCGGGCGGGGCATAGTCGAACGGAACCCCGGCCTCCAGGATCTCGGGCGCCACCCGGATCTCGGCACCGGTGCGCACGGCCAGCGCCAGCCCGTCGCTGGGCCGGGTGTCGATGTGGCGGGGCTGGTCCTCGCCGGCCACGCGGATCTCCAGCCAGCCGAGGTAGGTTCCGTTGTCCAGGCTGTCCACGAGCACGCGTTCCAGTTGTGCGTCCAGTGCGCCGAGCACGTCCAGCAGCAGGTCGTGGGTTTGCGGACGTGACAGCGGGACCTCGTGCATCGCCAGCAGGATCGCGCGCGCCTGGTCGGTGCCGATCACGATGGGTACGACCTCGCCGGAGTCCGGCTCCCGCAGCAGGGCGATCGGTGATCCGGTGTCGCTGTCGACCCCGACGGTGGCCAGTTCCACGGGCAGCAGGCGATCCGGGTCGCTGGTCATCTCGCGCGCGCTCGCGTGGCCGGCGGCCAGCAGCAGGACAAGCCACGGAACCACGAACCGGGCAAGCAGACGGAGCGGCATGATGGCGACCTCGCGACGGGGTGTCCCGGAAGCATGGCAGTGTCCTGTCAGGGCGTCCAGAATGGCCGGGTCGAAATGGGGAGACGGTATGGAGCCTCTCTCTGGTGGAATGCAGCGGATCGCTGCCAGCGGGAGCTCGTAATGTCATCAGGAAAGCCGTTTGCACCGGCCGCGGAGGAGAATCGGGAACCGATCCTCGGTGTGCTGCGCGAGCAGTTCGCCACACCCGGGCGGGTGCTGGAGGTCGGGGCCGGCACCGGCCAGCACGCCATCCATTTCGCCGCCGCCCTGCCGCATCTGGACTGGCTGCCCACCGACGTGCAGAGCAGTCGGGCCGGGGTGGAGGCATGGCGCACCGAGGTGGCGCTGCCCAACCTGCGTCCGTTCCGGGCACTGGACGTGCGCACGGATGCCTGGCCCGAGGGCCCATTCGACTATGTCTACAGCGCCAATACCGTGCACATCATGCACTGGCCTGCCGTGGAGGCCCTGTTTGCCGGGGCAGGGCGGGTACTGGCGCCGCAGGGGCTGTTTGCCCTGTACGGGCCGTTTGCCCATGACGGGCGGCATACCGCCGACTCCAACGAACGCTTCGACCGTGCGCTGCGTCAGCAGGATCCGGGCATGGGGGTGCGCGACCGTGCCGACCTGGAGGCGCTGGCCGCTGGCGAGGGGCTCGTGCTCGCGGCGGTGATCGATATGCCGGTCAACAACCAGATCCTGTTCTGGCGGCGGCGGTCGGTGCCTGGTGCAGGGTAGCTGTCAGCCAGCCAGCGCCGTCGGCGTGCGAGTCAGAGCCAGCCGCGACGCCGGAACAGGTAGAGCATCAGGGCCACCACCGCAAGCATGAACCCCCACAGCACCGGGTAGCCGTAGTAGGTGTAGAGTTCGGGCATCGACCAGGGGCTGTCCGGGTGGGCGAAGTTCATGCCATAGACCCCGACCAGGAAGGTCAGCGGGATGAAGATCGTGGCAATGATGGTCAGCACCCGGATCACGTCGTTGGAACGCTGGTTGACCGCCGACAGGTAGGCCTCGGTCAGGCTGGTGGCCATCTCGCGATAGGACTCCAGCAGATCCATGATCTGGATGGTGTGGTCATGAATGTCGCGCAGCCAGGGCGCGAGCTCGAGGCCGAACGGGTCGACGTCGTCGCGCAGCAGGCGGGCGAACACATCGCGGGTGGGCCACCATTGCCGGCGCAGGACCAGCAGTTCGCGGCGCAGGGTGTGTACCTGCGCCAGGGTGTCGCTTCCGGGGTTGGCGAGCACCGATTCTTCCAGTTCCTCGATGCGCTCGCCGAGGCGCTCCATCAGCGGAAACGCCTGGTCGACGATCACGTCGGCCAGGGCATAGGCGAGGTAGGGGGCCCCGAGGCGATTGAAACTGCGGCTGTGCGAGCGCATGCGCTGGCGCACTGGCGTGAACGGGTCCTGTTCGCCGGCATGGATACTGATGACGAAGCGTGCCCCGACGAACAGGTTGACCTGATCCAGGATGATCCCGTCCTGCGCGAGCCCGGGCTGGTTCAGGATGATCACCGCATGGCTGTCGAAGTAGTCGACCTTGGGCCGCTGGCCCTGGTGGCGCACGTCTTCCAGCGCCAGCGGGTGCAGGCCGAAGGCCGTACCGATCTGTTCGAGCTGCCCCGGGCTCGGGACGCCCTGCAGGTGGATCCAGACAAAGCCGTCGCCGTCCGTCGGGAGCGCCTGTTCGAGGGCGGATTGCCCCGAGTACTCCTCCAGTTGCTGTTCGCGATACTGCCAGGCCCGGACCTCCGCGGCTGGCCCGGGCGCCCGCGCGCCATGTCCCGGGGCGACCCCGGGGTCTGGATAGGTCTTTTCGAACAGGCGCGTCATCGGGGTTCCTGCCTTGCGTGCATCAATGGCTGTCTCCGTGAGTATACGAACCGCGTGCCGGGTGCGCGCGTCCGGGAAGTCTGGCAGGGTGGAACATGACGGCGGTGGATGACGAGGGAGTGCGCGCGATGCAACTGAAGACCCTTTTGGTCGCCCTGGACGGTTCCGATCACGCCCGGCGGGCGGTCGAGCTGGCGGCCGACCTGGCGGCCCGG